>CAYWOT010000065.1:0-10522 GCA_964459975.1 uncultured bacterium | reverse complement strand
AGACGATCCTCTCGTCCGCCGCGTGCTGATCGACGATCACGACGTCGCCCGCCGCCTCGCAGACGACGTACGTCCCGAGGACCTGCGCGACCGGCCGAAGGGACGCGAATCCCCCGTCCTTCTCCGGCGACCAGGAATCGCCGCCCCGTCCGGGGAACGGAAGACCGTCGGCCGGCTGCGCCCGGAACGGGACGTCCCCGGGCCGAACGGCCTCCCTCGGACGCACCTGCCGCTCCGCGCGCCCCGGCACGGCCGCTGGAAGCGCCACGGGGGGCGGAGCCACCGGAATCTCCCCCAGGGCCTCCCCGATGGCGTGACGCACCAACTCGAACAGATCCTTCCCGTACCGGAACCGGACCTCCATCTTCGCGGGGTGCACGTTGACGTCGACCTCGGCGGGGTCGCACGCGAGGAAGAGATAGACCACCGGCTGCCGGTCCGCGGGCACGATTCCGCGGTACGCCTCCCGCACGGCCGCGAAGACCCCCTTGTCGCGGAAATGCCGCCCGTTGACGAAGAAATGGATCCCCGAGGCGCCGAAACGGGACAGGTGCGGAAGCCCCGCCCATCCCTCGATCCGGAAAAAGGCGGAGGAGAGCGAAAGGGGAACGAGATACTTGCCGCCCTCTCCGGCATGGCGCCGGGCGCGTTCGAGGCGGCTCTCGCCCGCGTCGTAAGACGACTCCGTCCTGCCGTCGTGCATCCGGAAGGCGATCCCTTCGCGCGGAAGCGCCACGCCGTGAAAAACCTCCCAAAGATGGGCGATCTCCGTGCGGGGAGTCTTGAGGAACTTCAGCCGGGCCGGAATGCCGGCGAACAGTTCCGAGACTTCGACGGTCGTGCCGGGAGGAGCCCCCGCCTCCCGGATCGAGCGGACCTCTCCCCCCTCCACCACGATCTCCGTGCCGAGCGCCTGCGCGGACGGGCGGGAAACGATCCGAAGCCGGGAGACCGCGCCGATCGACGGAAGCGCCTCCCCGCGGAACCCGTAGGTGGCCAGGCGCTGGAGATCGTCGGCGGAGGCGATCTTGCTCGTCGTGTGCCGGCGCACGGCCGTCTCCACCTCTTCGGCCGTCATGCCGACGCCGTCGTCCGAAACCCGCAGCGAAAAAGGAAAAGCGCCGAAGACCTGCGCCTCCGCCCTCGTCGCGGAGGCGTCCACCGCGTTTTCCAGGAGTTCCTTCAGGATGGAGGACGGCCGCTCGACGACTTCGCCGGCCGCGATCCGGTCGATCACCCCGTCGGGCAGCAGCCGGATCCTTCCGGGCATCCGCTAGCTCCGTCTTCCGGAACGGCCCGCGGTCCCGCGCCGGAGGGGCCATTCCGCCGCGTCGCGGGGATCCGGGGGGTCGCCCCCGGGCGCGTTTCGCGGGTCCGGACCCCGAGCCGGCGATCGGGCGCGCAAGCCTTCTACCTCGAGTGCCACGTGGTCTCCTTTCCGGGAAAGGCGGGGGCTCCGTCGTGCGCTTAAGCCCCCGCTCCCGGCTTCCTAGGCCGTCACCTCTTCCCGCGGACGCAGCACGCGGAACAGGGTGTCCATCTTCCGCAGGCGCTCCACGATGCCGCCGTACTCGAGCTCATTGTACGGAAGCATGGCCGGGCCGAAAAAGCCCTGCCGGCGAAGGTCCTCGGACTTCGCCGACACCTTCGTCCTCACGTATTCCCAGTAGGGGTGGTCGAAGGGATCGGCCGGTTCGGTCAGCTTGCCGTTGCGGATGCAGAACGCCAGGCAGGAGACGATCGGCGGCCCGTCGAAAAACGAGGTGCCGGTATTCTTCGGCACCGGCATCAGCGCGCCGTGATGGCTTCCCCGCATGAAGCCGGCTACGAAGTGGCCGATCGTGAACGGAGCGAGCACCTCGCCCGTGGCGGGGAAGTTCCCCTGGACCCGGATGAGCATGACGGGATCGTCCTTCCCGGTGTACTTTCCGGCGATGTTATGGAGCCTCGTCGTGCTCACCGCGGCGGCCGCCTCCCCGGTGGCGCGGGACCGGATCGACTCGACGACGAACCGCTCCTGGTCGCGCAGGAGCGCCGCGATGTCGTAGAGATCCTCCGGCGCGTTCAGGTCGATCACCCGGTCGCCCTCCGTGTGCTCGACGTCCATGATGCGGAAGGTGAAGCCACGCCCGAGTTTCGGCGACAGGATGAGCCCGGCGTTGAACATGGGGTCCGCGAACGCGAGGTAGCACGGCAGGTTGTACGCCCCCGGGTCGGTCTTGTCGGCGGCGAAGAGAAGAAACGGTTCGTTGGGGCGCTCCTCGAACTCCAGCTCGGCGACGGCGGGCCCCATCCCCTTGACGTTTCCGGAGAACGCGTCCTTCAGAAGGTCCTGGCCGGCCCCGTACAGCCCCTGCTCCTTCGCCGTCTCGGTCCCGGCGAGGAAGGCGTCCCACGCGAGTTTGTGGATCGATTCGTTCAGGAGACCTCCCGTATGCGTCATCAGGATGGCGATATCGTCTCCCGTGTATCCGATGTGGAAGTCGAGCAGGATCCCCCTGCCCCGTTCCGCCACGGTGCTCCGCACCTGTGCGACGAGTTCGGCGCTCGGTTGGATATGGCCTCCGACGGAGCCGATATCCGCCTTGATCACGGACAGCGTCATCCTCATGGTTCACCTCCTCCGGAAGTTGATTCGGACCCGATTTCCCGATACCACCGCACAAACCGTTCCACCCCCTCGGCAACGGGAACCCTGGGATCGTACCCGATCTCCGCCCGGGCCCGCCCGATGTCCGCCCAAGTCGCCGGAACGTCGCCGGGCTGCGGCGGCAGGAACCGCCTCTTCGCCCGCACGCCGGCCGCCTGCTCGACCAAATCGACGAGACCGGAGACGGAAATCGTCGAGGACTCCCCGAGATTGAAGACCCGATACCCCCGCGGGCCGGAAAGGGCGCCCAGCACACCCGCCACAACGTCGTCGATGTATGTGTAGTCCCGCCGGCTCGACCCGTCCCCGAAGATTTCGAGTTCCCGGCCGTCGAACAGGAGCCGGGTGAATTTGCGGACCGCCATTTCCGGCCTCTGCCGCGGACCGTACACGGTGAAGAAGCGCAAGGCGGCGATGTCCATCCCGTACAGATGGCAGAAGGCGTGACACAGGAGCTCTCCCGCCTTCTTCGTGGCGGCATAGGGGCTGACCGGCCAATCGACGGGGTCGTCCTCCGAAAACGGGATCTTCGTGTTCCCTCCGTACACGGAAGAGGACGACGCGAACAGGACGCGGGGGATCGAGCGGTCCCTCGCCCAGGCGAGGACGCGGGCCGTGCCGGCCACGTTGACGTCCGCGTACCCCACGGGATCCTTGAGCGACGGGCGCACGCCGGCCTTGGCGGCCAGATGGATGAGGGCGTCCGCCGGCGAGCCGTCTCCCCACCGGGCGAGCGCCACCGCGTCCCGGATGTCGCCCTCCAGGAAACGGAACCCGGGCCGGGCCGACAGGACCGCGAGGTTCGCCTCTTTCAGAGCCCGATCGTAAAACGGATCGAAATTGTCCAGTCCGAAGACCCGGTCGCCCCGAAGAAGCAGCGCCTCCGCCACGTGGGAGCCGATGAATCCGGCCACTCCGGTGATATAGATCGTGTCGGCCAAGGGAACCTCCGGATCGGACGCGGGACCTGCCACGTACAGGAAGAATAGTACCATTTTGCACGCGAAAAATGGATCGGGCCGCCGCGGCGGCGCTTGACAGGGCCCACGGGGGTGGCCGACAATACCGGCAACGGCGGCATAGCCAAGTGGTAAGGCAGAGGACTGCAAATCCTTTATTCCCCGGTTCGAATCCGGGTGCCGCCTCCATTCCTCCCTTCCGCCGCGGCGACGTCGCGCCTCTTCCCGACGGGCCCCGTCGAAGCATCGCCTCACGCGTTGCCGCTTCCCGATTGAACCCGTCTTCCCTCGCGCGATACACTTGGATTAAGTCCCGATGATCGTCAGGAGAGGAGCAGTGAGACCGATGGACGGCAAGGCTCAGGAACAGAAGAAGACATCCCGCGGTCTGGCAGTCGGATTGCTTATCCTCGCGTTCGCGTCATCATCGGCCGTTACGGCGTTCGGAGGACCGTTCGACGACGCTTCCGCGGCCTTCCAACGCGGAGACTACGCGACGGCGTACCGACTCATCAAGCCGATGGCCGAACAGGGACACGCGAAAGCCCAGTACAACCTCGCGGTCATGTTCCAATACGGCCAAGGAGTTCCGCAGGACTACGCCCAGACGAGGAAATGGTACCGGAAGGCGGCCGAGCAGGGCCTTGCAGACGCCCAGTACAACCTCGGGGTCATGTACCACGACGGCGAGGGCGTTTCCCAGGATTACGCCGAGGCGATGAAGTGGTTCCGGAAGGCGGCCGAGCAGGGACACGCCAAGGCCCAGTACAACCTCGGGATCATGTACGACAAAGGCGAAGGCGTTCCGCAGGACGCGGCCGAGAAGGTGAAGTGGTACCGCAAGGCAGCCGACCAGGGACTTGCCGCTGCCCAGTTCGCCCTCGGGGTCCTGTACCGAAACGGCCAAGGCGTTCCGCGGGACAACGTCCTCGCGTATATGTGGTGGAGCCTTGCCATTCCGCGGTTCTCCGCACCCGAGGTGCAGAAGCGCGATATCGCGTTCATTCACCGGGGAATTCTCGCCTCCGAGATGACTCCCGCCCAGCTCGCCGAGGCAAAACGGCGGGTGCGGGATTGGAAGCCGAAGAAGGCGAAAAAGACGGAAAAGTAGGCGCAAGGCCGGGTCGCGCCCTGGCGGCCGGCCGCCTATCGTTGCGATCCGAAGCGGACGCGGGCGCCCGGGACTGCTTCCCGGCAGTCCGCCCCGCCCCTACCGCAACGGGTCCCCTTCTGCTATCGTTCAGATGGGCGCCCGGGTGGCGGAACTGGCAGACGCACGGGACTTAAAATCCCGTGGCTTGAAAGGGCCGTGCGGGTTCGATCCCCGCCCCGGGCACCAGCCTCCGCGCGGCGCCTGCGTCCCAAGAAGTCGGCAGGATCGTTCATGAGGGCTAAAGACTCATCCCGGGACCCTCCGAGCCCCCCGAAGATCGCCGAGGCCCGTCCCGGGGACGCAAAGACCGCTGAGCGAAAATGAAAGAAGAGGAGGGAAAAGACGGAGGAGCAGATGCCGATCGACCCAGCTCAGTCTCACGCCACGGCCCCGGTCGACTATATCCCGAGAATCCGCGACAACTACGCCAGGCTCGGATATGCGCCCTACAAGTGGGTCGTGAACGAAGATCTCCCCCCGTGGGCGCCGCTCGAGAAACCGCTGTCGCGGTGCCACCTGGGACTGGTCGCGTCGGGGGGGGTCTATCTGGCCGGGCAGGCCGCCTTCCATTACAAGGACGACACGTCGCTGCGCGAGATCCCGTCGGACGTGGATTCCTCCGCGCTCCGGGCGACGCACTTCGCATACGACCTGTCGGACGCACGGTCCGACCCCAACGTCGTCTTTCCCGCCGACGCGCTGCGGCGTCTGGTCCGCGAGGGAATCGTGGGGTCGCTCGCGGAGCGATTCCAGACCTGCATGGGCGGGATCTACTCGGCGCGCCGGGTCCGGGAGGAGCTCGCGCCGAGGCTGCTCCAAAAACTTCGGGAAGAAGCCGTCGACGCGCTCCTTCTCGTCCCCGTCTGACCCGTCTGCCACCAGTCCGTGGGACTGGTCGCCAGGCACGTGGAGGCGGCGGGGATTCCGACGCTGTGCATGACGAGCGCCCTCGACATCACGAGGGCCGTGCGGCCGCCCCGCGCGGCGTTCCTCGACTATCCTCTGGGCCACACTACGGGCAAGCCCGGCGAGCCTGCGCTTCAGCGGCGGATCCTGGTCGAGGCGCTCGAAGCGTTTTCCTCCCTGTCGGCGCCCGGAGAGGTCAAGATCCTCCCCTTCCGCTGGTCGGAGGACGACGGCTGGAAGGACGAGGTCTACGCGTACGGCGACGACCGGCTGCCGCGCCGCGACACGCCCCAGTACCAGTCCGAGGAGGACCGGCGCCTCGCGGAAGGGGCCGGCGCCCCGTCGTGCCCGGCCTGCGTCCCCCGGAAATGACCGGCAAAAGGCGAAAAAAAACCCCCCGGGGGATATCCGGGGGGTTTCGACCGAGGACGCATGGAGCGGGCGACGGGATTTGAACCCGCGACTTCAACCTTGGCAAGGTTGCACTCTACCACTGAGTTACGCCCGCACAGGCATTCGATTCTATGGGAGGCGCGCGCGCGTTGTCAAGAAACCGGTCGGGGCGGCTGGTTGAAGATCTCCCTCAGGAACCGGAAGAAATAGTCCATTCCCGACCACGACGTCAGGATCAGCCCGGCCCACAGGAACACCATCCCCAGGAGATGGATGTTGATCCCGAAGACGGGATAGTTGAGGATGAGCGCTCCGACGGCGATGGAGAGGATGACCGTCTTGGCCTTTCCCAGGGAAGACGCCGCGATGATGACGCCCTCGGTCGAGGCGAAGCCCCGGAGCCCCGTGACGCCGATTTCGCGCCCGACGATGATGACCACCATCCAGGCCGGCACCCGGCTCGGGGGGATCAGCATCACGACGGCCGCGCAGACGAGGAGCTTGTCCGCGAGCGGGTCGAGGAGCTTGCCCAGGGAGGTCACCATTGCGTAGCGGCGCGCAAGGTATCCGTCGAACAAGTCGGTAAACGCCGACACGGTGAACAGGACCGTCGCCGCGACCGACTTGGCGAAGGAGATGTCGCGCCCGGGCGGCGCGTACAGCAGGAGCACGACGACCGGCACCGTGAGAATCCGGAAGAGGGTCAGAAAATTCGGGGGGGTGAGGCGGACCGCGCCGTTCATCGTCCGGCCTGGTACTGCCGGTAGTACGTCATCACCTTACGGACGTAGAGCCGCGTCTCGTCGTATGGCGGGACGCCGCCGTACTTTTTCACCGCCGCCGGGCCGGCATTGTACGCGGCCACCGCCTGTCGGACGTTTCCGCCGAAGGTGGCGAGCAGCTCCTTGATGTATTTCACCCCGCCCTCGATGTTTTCGATCGGATCGAACGGGTCGGACACGTTCAGCCGCTTCGCGGTGAACGGCATGAGCTGCATCATCCCCTGCGCTCCCTTAGGGGAGACCGCAAGCCGGAAGCCGTTGGACTCGGCCCGGATGATCGCCTTGACGAGGGCGGGAGACAGGTTGTTCGCAAGGGAGCATCGTTCCGCATAGTCGAACACCCAGCGCTCGGCCTTTCGAGATGCCTTCGCCGGGGGACGCGGCTTGGGAGCTTCGCGGAGATAGAGCTGCGCTTTGGCATTCCCCGGCGTGTTGGTGAAGTGAGCGACGCCGTCCTTGTCGATGAACCGGTAAATATCCGCCCGAAGAACCGTTGGACAAACAACGAAGGTTGTGATTAAAAATAGGCGGAAAACCTTCATATTTGCGCATTCTAGTGGAACGCCGATCGTATTGTCAATCGGCATCGTTCCCGGCGGAGGGGGGCATGGAGCGGCATTCGGACTTCCTGGTCATCGGCAGCGGCATCGCAGGACTGACGTTCGCCCTGCACGCGGCCAGGCATGGATCGGTAACGATTATCACCAAGCGCAAGGCTTCGGAATCGAGTACGAATTACGCCCAGGGAGGGATCGCCACCGTCTGGAGCGGCGAAGACACATTCGAGTCTCATATCGAGGATACCCACCGGGCCGGCGCCGGCCTGTGCCAGCCCGATGTCGTGGACCTGGTCGTGCGTGACGCCCCCGAGCGGATCCGCGAGTTGATCGGGTGGGGGGTCCGGTTCACGCGCCGGGAGGGCGGCCACGAGTACGATCTCGGACGGGAGGGGGGGCACTCGAAGCGGCGGATTTTCCACGCCAAGGACCTGACCGGCCGCGAGGTGGAGCGGGTGCTGCTCGCCCGCGCCCGCGCCGCGCGCCGCATCCGGATCCTCGAGAACCATACCGCCGTCAACCTCATCACGCGCCGCAAGCTGGAGTCGTTCGAGCGGCGGGGAGAGGACGAAGCGGTCGGGGCGTACGTCCTCGACGGCAGAACCGGCGAGGTCCACACGTTCCGGGCGGAGGCGGTCATCCTCTCCACGGGGGGCGCCGGCAAGGTCTACCTGTACACCAGCAACCCCGACATCGCCACGGGCGACGGGATCGCCATAGCATACCGGGCCGGCGCGACGATCGCGAACATGGAATTCGTCCAGTTCCACCCCACCTGCCTGTTCCACCCGCACGCGAAGTCCTTTCTCATCTCGGAGGCGGTCCGCGGCGAAGGCGGACGCCTCGTGAACCGGGCCGGAAAACGGTTCATGGCCCGGGCGCACCCCATGGGGGAGCTTGCGCCCCGGGACATCGTTGCGCGCGGGATCGACGCGCAGCTCAAGCGCACCGGCGACGACTGCGTCTATCTCGACATTGCGCACCGGGGCGTCGCCTTCGTCCGGAAGCGGTTCCCGAACATCCACCGGACCTGTCTTTCCTTCGGCATCGACATGACCAAGGACCCGATTCCGGTCGTCCCCGCGGCACACTACCAGTGCGGAGGGATCCGGACCGACCGGAACGGAGAAACGGACGTCCGGCGGCTGTTCGCCGTCGGCGAGTGCGCCTGTACCGGCCTGCACGGCGCAAACCGGCTCGCGTCCAATTCCCTGCTGGAGGCCCTGGTCTTCTCGCATCGGGCGGCGGCCCGCGCGGCGCAGGCGTACGTCGGAAAGCCGCCCCGCCGGATCCGTGTGCCCGGATGGGACGCCGGAAACGCGCAGGACTCGGACGAAGCGGTCGTGGTCTCCCATAACTGGGACGAAATCCGCCGGCTGATGTGGAACTATGTCGGAATCGTCCGGTCGAACAAGCGGCTGGAGAGGGCGATCGACCGGATCGAGCTGCTCAAGAAGGAGATCTCCGAATACTACTGGAACTTCAAGGTGACGGGGGACCTTCTCGAACTCCGCACCATCTGCACGGTCGCGGAGCTCATCGTCCGGTGCGCAATGCAGCGCAGGGAGAGCCGGGGCCTGCACTCCACGATCGACTACCCCTATCTGGACGAGGAGCACGGCCGGCGGGACACCCTCGTCCGGCGCACCTGGTACTAGTTCCAGACGAGCACGGCGCGCCCCTGGACGCCGGCCAGCACCAGCTTGAAGCGGGGAGCCCCGCCCTTCCGGGCCACCGGTTCCCCTGCTTCCTTGGGAAACGCCACCTCGTACGCCCGGAACCAGCTGTTGGCGTACGGGAAGAAGCGCGACACCTCGGCGGGACGCAGCCCGGTCCGATGAATGTAGACCGGACGGAAATCGACCTCGTCCCCGCGCACGAGCCGCAGCGCCCACAGGGTCTTGGCCTGGTCCAGGTCGTTGGTGCGCTCGTCGGGCGTAAAGAGCGCGACGAAGAACCGTTCGTAGGCCGCGGACTCCTCCCGCCACTTCCCGATCATCCGGTCCCGGCGCCGCGCGTCGAGGTAATAGATGTTCGCGTACTCCTCGGAGAACGCCCGGATCCACTGGGGGGAGAGCCACGTCGCCGAGAAGATGAAACGCGTCTGGAGCCCGTCCAGCACTTCCTTCGTCCGAGTGAACGCCTCGGTAGTCCGCGCGTACCGCTTCGAGCCGACGACTTTCTCGTAGAGCGTCGTGGCGCGGGTCCCGCACCCGACGGATAAGAGGGCCGCGGCCACGATCGGCGCGAGAAGCGGCGCCAGAAGGCGAAGGCGGCGCTCAGGCACGTTCCACGTCCTCTCTCCGGAACAGCGGCTCGAGGCGGTACCCTTTCTCCGACAGGAACGCCGATCCTCCCTCCTCCCGGTCCACGAGGCACAGCACCCGCGAGACGACGAGGCCGGCCCCCTCGGTCCGTTCGATCGCCCGCAGGGTGGACGCCCCGCTGGTGACCACGTCCTCCACGATCGCGACCTTCATGCCGGGCCGCAGGTTGCGGAAACCTTCGATCCATTGCGCAGTGCCGTGCTTCTTGGGCTCCTTGCGGACGATGAAGGCGGGAATCGGCGTCCCCCGGAGCGCGCTCGTAAGAGAGACCGCGGTCACGATCGGGTCGGCCCCCAGCGTGATCCCGCCGACCGCCTCCGGCATCCCCCCCTCTTCCAGCATGCCGCAGAGGAGCCGCCCGGTAAGGACCGCACCCTCGGCGCAAAGGGTCGCCTGCTTGCAGTCGATGTAGAAGTCCGACTCGCGCCCGGACGACAGGACCACCTTGCGTTTCTCGTAGCTTTTCTCCTTCAGGATTGCGAGAAACCGCTCCCGATCGCCGGCCATCTGCCTTTTCCTCCGGTCTTTGATTCAAGAACCGCGGTCGTATCAGATCCGGACGGATCCGCGAAACAGCGGCAGCTGCTCTTCGGTCTCCTGGTCTTCCAGCGGAACCACGTAGTCGCCCGTGAAGCACGAGTCGCAATATCCCTGGCCTCCGTTGGGCACGCAGGCATGGAGACCCCGGACGCTCAAGTATCCGAGGGTATCCGAGGTCAGGTAGCGGTTGATCTCCTCGCGGGTGTGGGTCGCCCCGATGAGGTCCCGCCGCAGGGGCGTGTCGATCCCGTAGAA
>CAYWOT010000064.1:0-10631 GCA_964459975.1 uncultured bacterium | reverse complement strand
GGGCCGCCTGGATGCCGGCCACGCCTCCGCCGATCACGAGCGTATCCGGGTGAACCGCCGCCGACGGCGGCACGGCCGCCAGTCCGAAGGGGATTCCGTGGACGGCGGCGGCGACCACCGCCTTGGCGCGTTCGGTCGAGTCCCGCAGGATGGCGCCGTTTCCGTGGAACGAGGCCAGGACCACGTTGTCCGGATCGCCACCCGCCAAGGCCATGGCGCGGGTGAAGACCGGCTTGATGTATCCCGGAGCGTCACCGGCGATGACGATCCGTTCGAGCTTGTCGCTTCGGATATCTTCTGCGAGGGGTTCGGGGGTCAGGTTCGAAGGATTGCCCGTCAGCTTGACGAGGACGACGCTCGAGAGGTTTCCGGCGTACCGGGCGACGGCCCGGAAATCGACGACATCATCGGCGTCGATCCCGATCCGGCAGATGAAAACGCCCGTTCTCAGTTCCGCGATCATGGCGCTCTCCCCGGCCGCCCCCGGCGCCGCCGGGCGTAGACGGCCTCTCTCCCGTGCCGCATCGTCACCCTCGGGGTCGCAGGATGTAGAGGTAGGAGCCGAGGGGCTGCGGTGGGCTATGGCGTAGCGTTTTACCGCATTCGATCTCCAAAAGAGATTGGTCTGGCCACCTGACCAATTACTAGGTGTTTTATTTCGGCGTGTCAAGCAAAAAGAAACAGGCGATCCCCGAAAAAAAGGCAGACTGACTTCACTCTGCTTTGTGGTAGGATGAGTGTTTTAGATTCGAATTCAAGCTGTCAAGACGGCATCTTTCGCATTATAAAACAGCAAGGCCCTGCGCGGTCAGATGCTTAAATCGAGAGAGACAACCAATAGCGAATCGCCGCCGTCGACGGTCACACCGTCCCTTTTGCACAGCGGGCACTCCATGACAAACGTCCGCGATTCGTTCGTTCCGCAGAAGGGGCACTCGACATGGACCGGCTCTTCTTCGATCGTCATGACGGCATCCTCGGCGGGCGTGCCTTGGGCAAGGTGGCCGAAGAGGAAGAGGAGGTTCTCCGGGACGACTCCGCGCAGAACGCCCACCTTGAGCCGAACCGCGGTCACCTTCCCGTTCTCGTGTCGCACCGATTCGGCGAGCGCGACCGCGAGGATCTCCTCGGCGATTCCGAGCTCGTGCACGGACCTACCCTTTCCTCTGCGTCCGGAGCGCCGCGATCCTCTCCAGCAGCGGTTCCAGACCGTGCCCTTTGGCCGCGGACACCTCGAAGATCTCGACCCGCGGATTCGCGGCGCGGGCCGCTTTCCTCACGCGGTCCGTATCGAACGTGACGAACGGAAGCAGATCGGTCTTCGTGATGACGAGGATCCCGGAGGTCCGGAAGACCAGAGGGTATTTCTGCGGTTTTTCATCGCCCTCGGTGACGCTTAGGAGGACCATCCGCACGTGTTCCCCGAGCGGCACCTCGGCGGGGCAGACGAGATTTCCGACGTTCTCCACGATCAGAACGTCCATGGCGTCGAGGTCCATCGTGCCCAGCACATCGAGCAGCCGGAACGGCTGGATATGACAGGACGACCGCGTGTTGATCTGGCAAACCTGGACTCCGTGCTTCCGGATCCGCTCGGCGTCGAGCTCCGTCTCGAGGTCGCCCTCCACTACGCCCACCCGGAGCAGGCCCCGGAAGGCGTCGAGGATCCGTTCGATCAGCGTAGTCTTGCCGGATCCCGGCGAGGAGATGAGGTTCAGGCAAAGGATGCGTTTCTCGTCCAGGAGCGTCCGGATCCGCCGCGCGCTCTCCTCTGCGGATTGCTGGATCGTCCGGTCGACGGAGATCTTCATGGCCGCCCTGCCCCCCTTTCGTTCGCGCTCCGGGGAGAATCCCGGGCCCGGGATACCCTTGGAGAATACCACAGGCGGGCGCGCCCCCCGGTGAAACCGGACGGGGCCGGGTCCGACCCGCAGGATCGCCGGACCCCGCGGGCGCGGCGCAAAGCGGTATACTGGCCGTGCCTGCGGCTCTTCCCGCCGCGGCACCAGCGCGCGCCGGAGAAGGGGAGAACGCGCGATTGACCACAGCGTCCGTCCAGTTCCGGGTTCAGGGGATCGTCCAGGGAGTGGGCTTCCGCCCCTTCGTCTACCGCCTGGCGACGCGGCTGAGGCTGTCGGGACGCGTCAGCAACCAGGCGGGAAGCGTCGTGATCCACCTCGAGGGGCCGCCGGAGTCTCTCGGAGAATTCCGCAAGCGGCTCGTCGCGGATCCGCCGCCGGGCGCACGCATCGTCGGCATCACGGCCAGAAGCGTGCCGGCGGAAGGATACACGGACTTCGCCATCGCCCGGAGCGGCAACGGGGGACCGGCCCTGTCCACGATCCCTCCGGACATCGCCATGTGCCCGCTCTGTTCCGCCGAAATGGGAGATCCGGCGAACCGCCGCCACCGATATCCGTTCATCAACTGCACGGGCTGCGGCCCCCGGTTCACCATCGCGAAGGCCCTCCCCTATGACCGGGCAAGAACGTCGATGGCCGCGTTCCTCCTTTGCGCGGAGTGCCGGAGGGAGTACGAGGACCCGGCCGACCGGAGGTTCCACGCGGAGCCCAACGCCTGCCCGGGGTGCGGACCGACCGTCACGGTCGCGGGTCCGGACGGGAAACCGGTGGCGACGGACGACCCCGTCGGGCACGTCGTCTCCTCCCTCCGGTCCGGCCGCGTCGTCGCCATTCGGGGCCTGGGCGGCTTCCACCTGGCGGTCGACGCGACCGACGACGCGGCGGTGCGCGCGCTCAGGCGGCGCAAGGACCGGGAGGAGAAGCCGTTCGCGGTCATGGTGGCCGACCTCGAGACGGCGAGGACGGTCGCGCGCATCGAAGCCGGGGACGTCCGGATCCTCTCCTCCCCCGCAGCGCCCGTGCTCCTGCTCGAGCGGGTCTTTCCGTCGCCGCTCTCTCCCGCCGTGGCCCCGGGGATGACCACCGTGGGGCTGTTTCTCCCCTATACGCCGCTGCATCGGCTGATCCTCGCGGGAGTCGCCCGGCCAATGGTCATGACGAGCGGGAACCGGACCGAGGAGCCGATCGTCACGAGCAACGAGGACGCGCTCTCCCGCCTTACGGGGATCGCCGACCTCTTTCTCCTCCACGACCGGGAGATCGTCCAGCGGAGCGACGACTCCGTCGTGCGGCGCGTCGGCGGACGCGTCTACCCGTTGCGGCGGGCGCGGGGATTCGTCCCCGCGCCGATCGTCCTGCGGCCCGGCATGACCCGGGGCAAACGGAACGGCGACGCCGGCGTCGCCGGATTGGGCGGGGAAATCAAGAACACCTTCTGCATCGTCAAGAACGGCCTCGCGTACCTCTCCCAGCACGTCGGCGATCTCGAGCGCGTGTCGGTCCGGGAGTTCTATGCGGAAACGTTCGACTTCTTCCGCAGGTTTCTCGACGTGGCTTTCCGGGCGGTCTGCCGGGACCTGCACCCGGGCTACTTCACGACGGCGTTCGCGGAAACCGTGGGGGCGGGGCGGATCGTGTCGCTCCAGCACCACCGGGCGCACCTGTACGCCCTCATGGCGGAACGGGGGGCCCCCGGCAGGGCCGTGGGCGTCGCGTTCGACGGAACCGGGTACGGGGACGACGGGGCGATCTGGGGCGGCGAATTCTTCGCCGTCGACGGGATGGAGATGCGAAGGGCCGCGGCGCTGACGACTTCCCGCTGCAGGGAGGGGACAGCGCGGTCAAGGAGCCGTGGAAGACGGCGCTCTCCGTCCTGCGGGAGGCGCTCGGGCCCGGAGGCGCCCGGGAGGCGGCATCGCGCCTCTTCCCGGACGTCGACGCGGACCGGATCTCCCTCGTTCTCGATGCGCTGGAGCGGCGCGTGAACGTGGTCCCCACGTCGAGCTGCGGGCGGCTGTTCGACGCGGCGGCGGCCATCGCCGGCGTCTGCCGCCGCGCGACCTACGAAGGGCAGGCGCCGATGCTCCTGGAGGCCGCGGTCGCGACGGGCACACCCTCCGGGAAATACGACTTCCGGATCCGGGACGACGGAAGCGGGCTGCTGCGGCTCGACTGGAAGGATATCGTGGCCGGGCTCGCGTCGGACGCGGAGAGCGGCGTCCCGGCCCCGGTCGTCGCGCGGCGTTTCCACGACACCGTGGCCGCGATGATCCTGGAGACGGCGCAGCGTCTCGGCGACGCGGCCGGGACGCGAACCGTGCTCCTGTCGGGGGGCGTCTTCCAGAACGCCTTCCTTCTGAAGGCGGTCCTGGCCGGCTTCGGCGCGAAGCGGTGGAAGACCGTAATCCATCGCAACGTCCCCGCCAATGACGGCGGGATCTCGCTGGGACAGGCATACTACGCCGCGCGGCTTTTCGAAGGAGGATGACGGCCATGTGCATCGGGGTGCCTTCGCAAGTGCTGGAAACCGACGGAGAGGAGGCGACCGTCGACGTGGGCGGGGTGCGCCGCACGATCTCCGTGATGCTGCTTCCCGGCGTGAACGCGGGAGACTGGGTCATCCTTCACGCGGGATTCGCCATCGAAAAGATCGATCCCGACGAGGCGGCGAAGACCCTCGCGCTTCTCCGGGAGTTCGCCGATGCCTCTGAAGTATCTTGACGAATTCCGCGATCCGGCGGCCGCACGCACGCTCGTGGCCCGGATCCGCGAGCTTTCGGCCGGCCCGGCCGTGCGCCTGATGGAAGTCTGCGGAACACACACCATGGCGATCGCCCGCAGCGGGATCCGCCAGCTCCTCGCCGGCCGGGTGACCCTCCTGTCCGGGCCGGGCTGTCCGGTATGCGTGACGCCGGCCGGATACGTCGACGCCGCCGTCGCGCTCGGCCATGCCCGGGGCGCCGTCCTCGCCACCTTCGGGGACATGGTCCGGGTCCCGGGAACGCACACCTCCCTCGAGCGGGAACGCGGAAAGGGGCTCGATGTGCGGCCCGTGTATTCGCCGCTGGACGCGGTCTCCCTGGCCGAACGGGAGCCCGAGGCGGAGGTGGTCTTTCTGGGCGTCGGATTCGAGACGACCGCCCCGGTCATCGCCGGTGCCATCGAAACCGCGGCGCGCAAGGGGCTGGGCAACTTCTCCGTCCTCTCCTCCGTGCGGACGATCCCGGGCGCAATGGAGATCCTCGCATCCGACCCCGGAACCGCGATCGAGGGGTTCCTCTGCCCCGCGCACGTCAGCGCCGTCATCGGATCCGACGCGTACCGACCGCTCGCCGGGAAGCATGCGGTCCCCTGCGTGGTGGCCGGTTTCGAGCCGCTCGACATCCTTCTCGGAGTGCTCATGCTGCTCCGGCAGAGGGCGGAAGGGGCGGCGCGGGTCGAAAACGAGTACTCTCGCGTGGTCACCCGGGAGGGAAACCGCCGGGCGCTCGAACTTCTTTCCCGGGTGTTCCGCAAGTGCGACGCGGCGTGGAGGGGAATCGGCGTCCTGCCCGGCACGGGGCTGCGCATCGCGGACCGATACTCGTCCTTCGACGCGCAGCGGAAATTCGGCGTGGCGGATTTCGGGGCCGAGGAGCGCGCCGCCTGCCGCTGCGGCGACGTCCTGAAAGGGAAGATCGCGCCGCGGGAGTGTCCCCTCTTCGGGTCCGCGTGTACTCCGGAGGAGCCCGCCGGGCCCTGCATGGTCTCCGGCGAAGGGGCCTGCTCCGCCCACTTCAAGTACGGCGATGTCTGACACGGCGGGGACGATCCTTCTCTCCCACGGAGAAGGCGGAAAGCGCACCCGGGACCTCATCCGGACGGTCGTCGTTTCCCGGTTCGGAAATCCGGTCCTCGCCCCGCTCCTGGATTCGGGCCTGCTCGGCCGCATCGAGGGGGAGGTCGCCTTCACCACGGACGCCTACGTCGTCACGCCGCCGTTCTTTCCCGGAGCCGACATCGGGCGGCTCGCCGTCTGCGGCACGGTGAACGACCTGGCGGTGTGCGGAGCCAGGCCCGTCGCCATCTCCTGCTCCCTCATCCTCGAGGAAGGCTTGGCCCTCGCGGATCTGGAGAGGGTGCTCGACTCGATGCAGGCGGCCGCGGCGGAAGGGAGCGTCCTGATCGCCTGCGGAGATACGAAGGTGGTGGAGCGCGGAAAAGGAGACGGCATCTTCATCGCCACGTCGGGCGTGGGCAGGTTGCTTCCCGGCTGGCGGCCTTCCCCCGAGGCGGTCCGCCCCGGCGACCGGATCGTCGTGTCCGGGACGATGGGAGACCACCAGGTGGCGGTCCTCGTCGCGAGGAACCGGCTCCATCTGTCCGCGGAGGTGCTGTCCGACGCGGCGCCCTTGGGGCACATGCTGCTCGCGGTCCTCGAGCGGTTCGGCGAAAACGTCCGCTTTCTGCGGGATCCGACCCGCGGCGGCGTCGGCGTATCCCTCATCGAGATGGCGGAGGCCGCGGGACGCCGAATCGTCCTCGACGAGCGGCTCCTGCCGGTGGCGCCGGCCGTCCGGGGGGTCTGCGAAATCCTGGGCTTCGACCCCCTCTACCTCGCCAACGAGGGGAAGGCGCTCCTCATCGTGTCCCCCTCCGCGGCCGAAGGAGTGGTCTCGGCCCTCCGGCGGCACCCCTACGGCGAAGACGCCGCCGTCATCGGCGAAGTGGCGGACGGGCCCGCGACGGTCGTTCTGCGGACCGCCGTGGGCGGCCTGCGGGCGGTGGACTACCCCGTCGGCGACCAGCTCCCGAGGATCTGCTGAGTCGGTTCAGGGGGGACACTCCTGAGTCGGGCTGAGCGGCGGTGGCACGGGGGACATTCCTGGCTTTTCTCCGTTTTCGTCTCAGGAGTGTCCCCCCTGAACGGCGGGAACCTAACCCAAGAGATCCATGAGGTCCTTCACTTCGACTTCGTCGAGGCGCCGGACGGCGTCCACGATCTCCCGGCGGCGCGACGGCTGGACCCGGTCCGACGCCAGCGCCTCGAACTTCTCCACGACGCGGTCCCACGACATCGGCCGCGTGCGGAACCCCTCGTAGTCGTGTTTCTCCTTCGTGAAGAAGCGGCCGTCGGACAGGATCACCGTGAGCTTGCAGCAGTGCTCCTCCGGGAACCGCTCCGAATATCCGGCGTCCGGCACGATGTTCACCCGGCGAAGCAGCCTCTGCACGTCCGCGCGCGCGATCCGGTCCGGCTCGTACTGGGCCGGCAACACCTGGCCGTCCAGCGCGGCCGCGGCGACCATGTACGGAAGGCTGTGATCGGCTTCCTCCTTCGTCCGGACGATCGTCTTGTCCCCTTCGGCCCCGCCGCCGATGATCAGGTGCGCAACGTCGAAGATGTCGATCCGGATCCGGTCGATGTCGGTCCCGGTGATCCGCCGCTCCCGCATCAGCTCGATCATTCCTTCCAGCGCCGACTGGGAGTGGATCTCCGCGTTGTACTTCTTGAGGATGGTCCTGCCGACCCGCTCGAGGTCCTCCTTCGACCAGTCCAGCGCGAAATCTCCCGCGATCGTCTGGCACCAGCCTTTGTTGCCCTCGAAGACCTCCCGGGGGCCCGTCACGCCGCGCATCGCGAGGAACGCCGCGCGCAGGCCGTTGAAGGCCGTGTCCGGGTACGCCAGCCCCTTCCAGTGGGAAAGCTCTCCGGTGCGGGTGACGCGCAGCGCGTTGTTGGCGGTCCCCGAGATTCCCAACGCGTGGGCGATCCGCGGCGCCGGAAGACCCAGCGCGACCGCCGACCCGGCGGCGCTCGCGAACGCCCCCTGGGTCGTGTGGTCGAAACCGCGGGCGCGGACCGGCGCTTCGTCGGAGAGGCGGCACTGCACCTGGTACGCCACGGCCAGGGCCGTCAGGAACCGCCGGCCCGATGCGCGGGCGTATTCCGACGCCGCCAGGACCGCCGCGATGTTGTCGCTGGGATGGCACGTCTCGCCGGGGGCCAGATACGAATCGTTGAAGTCCAGGTATCGGATCAGCGCGCCGTTCAGGAAGGCGGCGCGATCGGGCGCGCTCTTCCCGCCGCCGATCAGGGAGCACAGCGGCGCGCCCCCGAACTCTGCGACCTCCCGGCGGATCATCCGGATCGGCTCACCGCCCTGCGCCCCGAACGCGCACCCCAGCGAGTCGAGCACGCGGACCTTCAAGGCCTCGCGCGCCTCGGGCGAGATGTCCTCCCACCGCGCCCGCTCGGCGAAGGCCGCCATCTCCTCGGAGCGCGACAGCGCCCGCTCGGTCCCGATCGCCTCCGCAAGATGATCGAATCGCGCCATGTCCGGTTACCTCCTGCCGCCCTTGGTCGGACCGACCAGTTTCGGACGCGCTTCGGCGCCCCTGCGGGTCTTCTCCTTGTAGGTGACGATCCGCCCCCACGTGCTCTTGGTTCCCCAGAGACCGGAGCGCAGGCATTCCAGCTGGACCACCTGGGAATGGTCGACGAAGAGGTTCACGTCCGGGCCGAAATTCTTGACGTACCAGCCGAACACCTCCGGGTCGGCGGCCTCGAACATGATCTTCTCCAGCCCGAGCTCGTTTACGATCTTCGCGACCACGTCGGTGCGCCAGCTCCGGACCTGCTCGGTGATTCCCTCCGACTCCACCATGATCAGATGGGCCCCCGCGTCCAGGTACCGCTTCGCCATCCGGATCGCCCGGGACGGATCGGAGGTCCCTTCGGCCTCCAGCTCCTCGACCGAGCTCGCCCCTCCCGCGCCGAACTGGATGCCGACTTCGGGCTTCGCCTTCATCCCGAGATCGCGGACCCGCTCCACAAGGTTCAGCAGGTCGTCCGTCGGGACCGAGATGAATCCGCTCGAGACCTCCACGATGTCGAACCCGAGGTTCCGGCACTCAAGGAGGTACCGGTCCACCGCGTCGGGCCCGTGGGTGAGCACCCGCTCGATGAAGCCCCCCGTCGAGACCAGGACGTCGTGTTCGTGGCAGGTGTCGATCAGGTCCCGCACCGCCTGTTCCGGCATGAGGCTGAAGGAGCCTCCGCTGAATTTGAAAATGTCGACGTACTCGCCCATCGTTTCCAATATGTCCTGCAGGTACCGCTTCCCCACAGGCGCGTAATACGGCCCGCGCATCTCCGTCACTCCGACGCGGCGCGGCTTCCGTTCCCGTTCGTTGATCGGTAGAAAATCGAAACTCCTTCCCTTGGCTCCTGCCATTGCGCGCTTCCTCCTTCCCCGCCGTCGACTCAGGCGGTCTTTCGTCTCCGAAAAGCCGTTATTGCAACTCTATTATTAGATGGATTCCGGGGCGGGCGGGTTCCTGCGCCGCCGGCGATTCACAGGTGCAGTCTCCGCCCGATCCGCCTGCCAGGACAGTCAAAAAGTGAGCGAACGGGTCATGAAAACCAGCGTTCTAGCCGGCCGGTTCGATCAGGCCCGGAGCGTCCGCCCTTGGGTCGTTTACCGCGGGCCGCACCGAGTATGCGGTCATCCTCTCCGCGGGCCACGGGCGAAAGATCCCTTTTAGCGACGCGGGATCCTGCTTCTGGGGGGAGAGCCACCACTCGTAATCGCGCGGAGAGACGATCACCGGCATCCGGTCGTGGATCGGAGCGAGCAATTCGTTGGGCACCGTGGTGAGCACGGCGCACGACTCGACGACCCGCCCGTCCGTTCCCTTCCACAGCTCCCAGATCCCCCCCATGCCGAAGACCTTCCCGTCGCGCATGTGGGAGAAATACGGCCTCTTGCGGCCGTTTTCCCGTTTCCACTCGTAGAATCCGTCCGCGGGGACCAGACACCGCCTGCGCCGGATCGCCGCCCGGAACGCCGGCTTGTCCGCGGCGGTCTCCGACCGGGCGTTGATCATCCTGCCGCCCGACGAAGGATCCTTCGCCCAGGACGGCACGAGGCCCCAATGCAGCAGGGCAAGCTCCCGAGAGCCGCCGTCCGAAGGAACACGGACGACCGCGATCTCCCCGCCGGGGGCCACGTTGTATCGCGCGGACAACGGCGGCACGTCGGTGAGGCCGAACTCCTCCGCGAGGGAATCCCAGGCAACGAGCGCGAAGCGTCCGCACATGCGTTCGCCCTCCTAGTCACAAATACGGCAAAATATCCGGAAGCGCTGCGGACGAGCCGCCGAGACGGGGTGCCCCTCGCGGGGGTCTGTCGCGACGAAGCGGGAGCCACGGACGGCGGAGCGAGAAGCGGCGAAGCCGCCGCCCGGCCATGGACGGCCGGGCAAGGCGTCCCCCGCGAGGGGTACCCCGTGAGGCGAGCATCGCCCGTCAACCCCTCCGAACACGTTGATGGGTTGAACCGGAGGACTCAGCCCCGGGCGGCGAGCATCTCGGCGATGCCGGCCGCCGCGGTGCCGCACAGCATGACCAGGACCGCGGCCACCACCAGGGGCCAGCCGCCGTACCCGTAAGCCCGACCGCAGACCGTGATGCCCGTGAAGCCGCCGAGGTAGTAGAAGAGGACGTAGAGGGAATTCGCCCGCCCTCGGCCCGCCGGAAGGGTCCGGTTGAGCGACCCGGAGGCCGCGGCGTGCACCCCGAAGAAGCCTGCGCATACGCCGGAGAGGCTCGCCGGAAACGCGGCGAGCGTCGGGATGAAGGTGGCGAGAATCGCCGAACCCAGCACCACGGCGCCGAGCAGGATCGTGGCCCCGTTTCCGATCCGGTCGCTCAATTTCCCGGCCAACGGTCCGACCAGCGCCCCGACGACGTACGAAAGGTACATGAGCGTGATCAGCCGCGTCGAC
>CAYWOT010000063.1:0-10673 GCA_964459975.1 uncultured bacterium | reverse complement strand
GGGGACGCCGATTCCCTGGAAGTAGAAGAAGGCGAGGTTATGCTGCGCCACGACGTTTCCCTGCTCCGCCGCCTTGCGGAACCACCGCGCCGCCTCGGCGGTGTCGAGGGGGACGCCGCGCCCGTGGTAGTACATGAACCCGAGGTTGGTCTGGGCGTCCGCATTTCCCTGCTCGGCGGCCTTTCGGTACCACTTCACCGCCTCGGCGTCGCTCTGGGCAACGCCCTTTCCCTGGTAGTAGAGGAATCCGAGGTTGTTCTGGGCCGCGGCATGGCCGTGGACGGCGGCCTTGCGGAACCAGTCGATCGCCGCGGCCTCGTCCTTGGGGACGCCCATGCCGGCGGCGAGCACCACCGCGAGGTCGTACTCGGCGTCCGGGTAGTCCCGGGAGGCGGCCTTCCGGTACCATCGTGCCGCTTCGGCGTCGTCGCGCGGCACGCCGCGGCCGGTGTGGTACATGAACCCGAGGTTGGTCTGCGCGGCCGGGTCCCCCTGTTCCGCGCCCTTGCGGAACCAGTCCACCGCCGCGAGGTCGTCGCGCGGCACGCCACGGCCCACGAAGTACATGAACCCGAGATTGGTCTGAGCCTCCGCGTATCCTCTTCCGGCGGCCTTGCGGTACCAATCCACCGCCTTGGCGTCGTCCTTGTCCACTCCGTAGCCGTGGGCGTACATGCGCCCGACGTAGTACTCGGCCTTCGCGATCCCCTGCTTGGCCGCCAGGCGGAACCAGTACATCGCCTTGATGTAGTCCTGCGGGACTTCCTTCCCGGAATAATAGAGCAGCCCGAGGTTCAGTTGCGCCGCGCCGTCGCCCGTCTTGGCCTGCCGCAGGAGGGAATCGGCCGCCCGCACGGACGGGGGGGCCGCCGCGGATGCGCACAGCAAAACCGCCGCACACAGGATCCGGGCGGCCCGACGCAGCGCGTCGGAACGGATCGGGTGACCGGAGGACGCGGTTCTCATGTCGGGTGCGCTCCGTCGTGTCTTCCGCCTTCGCCGCGCCGCCGCTCCGCGCGCGTCGGGTCCGGCTTCTCCAGAGAAACGAGTGATTTCCGCGGCACCAACCAAGTATATCGTCCCGCGGACGGACGACAAAGGGTCATTCGGTCCGCCGCCCCGCCGGCGACCCCGGGGCGACGAATGGATGGAATGGCCGGAAAAAACATATGGAATTTCCGACGACGCGATGAACCGCGACATGGTGGGCAACGACGACACGGGCGCCGAGATTGCCGCGGCGAACGGCGGTTCGCTCGTCGTCGGGCCCGACGGTTGGCTGCCTGGAAGCCGCCCCGCTTCACAACGGGTGCTCCGCAAGGCAGAGGGGGGCGGGCTGCAGCCAGCCACGGAACGTTTGGCAGCCGAATCCATGGAAAGAACGTGCCCTTGATGCCCGGGACCTTTCCCCGATTTTCCTCGGCAAACCAAGTCGGTCGCAGCACGAATGGGCAAATTCCTTCCCGCGGTCGGGTTCTACGAAACGGTGACGAAAGCACCGCGGAAGGGGAGGGCGACCTGCACGGGCGCTGCTGTGGAGTAATTGAGGAAAACCAGCGGGGTCCGGGAGGGGCCGAGATCCACTAAGGGGAGAGTCGGTCGGAGCGCAGGGCCGTTTTCCTTTCCGTTCCGAAGCGTTGAGCGGGAGCGCCTTCCGGCGGCGGGACGGCGATCCGCCGCCGCTCTCGCGGGATTTTCCACAAGATATGCGGAAAACCTGTGGACAGGTTTGTGGAAACGAAAACCCGATCCGGTCCAGTCTTGGCGATCGTGCCCATTGTTCAATAATTAGGCAGGCGCATCGGGAAGGCGACGGCCCCTTCCCCCTCAACGAATACACCTGAGGCGCGGGATTGCGCCCCTGGGGTCATCGCCTCACCTGGTTGGCGCGGTACTGGGCGTACCCGTTCCGGAACGACACGTACGGATCGAGGGAGGACTCCTTGAGCTCCTCGTATTGCCCGATGTGCAGGGAGACCGCGTTCTCCGTCTTGAGCGCCTTCGCGGCCAGGACGAACTCCGCGCCGTCGACGTAATTGACCGGGTCCAGAAAGGCGTCCCCCGCCAGCCCGGCCGCGTCGCGCAGACTCGAGGGCCCCAACAGGGGCAGCACGAGGTAGAAGCCCTGCCCCAGTCCGTAGGTGCCCAGCGTCTGGCCGAGGTCCTCGTTGTGCGCGTGCAGCGAGAATCCGTCGGCGGTATCGACGAGGCCGCCCATTCCCAGGGTCGTGTTGATGGTGAACCGAAGCAGCTCCACGCCCGCGTTCCGGACTTTGCCCTGCAGGAGGTTGTTGACGAACCGGATGGGCATGCCGATGTTCGCGAAGAAGTTCTTGACGAAGACCCGCGCCAGCTCCGGGACGACGGTCCCGTACACTTGCGCGACCGGCTTCATGACCCAGAAATACGCCCTGTCGTTAAAGGTGAACACCGCGCGGTTCAGCGGCTCGAGGGGGTCGGGCAGGGGAGGAGTCGCGGTTTCCCCGCCGAAAGGCTCCGCCGCGTTGTCCAGGGCAGCGGGCGGTGCCCCGGGCGGGACAGGGGGCGTCCGAGCGGCGCCGGCGGCGGGGGCCGCACCCGGCATGAGGCAAAGGAATGCGGCGAGCACGAAGGGCGAAATCCGCGACCCGGCCATCGGCATCTCCCGCGCCGTCTTCGGCGCGCATCATCGACCATTAGGGTGCCGCAGCGGCGCAGTCGTTTCACGGCCGGGAAGACGGCCGGGCGAGGGCGCCCCAACCCCCGGGACGGTGACGCGTAGCGGCAACCGTTGCAACGTCTTGCGGATTTGGCGAGTCTAACGTTTCGGTGACGCCATGGAAACGTTGGTTGCAGCGATCGGGGGACGGGTTCTCGGGACGGTCCGCGCGGCGGGGAAGATGATGGTGTTCCTCTGCGTGGCCGTCGCGGCGTTCGCGTTTCCTCCGTACCGGGTTCGCCGGATCGTCAAGCAGGTGTCGTTCATCGGGGTGAAGTCCCTGTTCGTGATCGTCCTGACGGCGGCGTTCACCGGAATGGTCTTGAGCCTCCAGGGGTTCTACACCCTCCGGAAGTTCGGGGCGGAAGGCCTGCTGGGGTCCGCCGTCGCGCTCTCCCTCATCCGGGAACTGGGCCCGGTGCTCTCTGCGCTCATGGTGACGGGGCGGGCCGGCTCCGCGCTGGCGGCCGAGATCGGCATCATGCGGATCACCGAACAGATCGATTCGCTCGAGTCCATGGGAATCGATCCGATGAAATACCTGATCCCCCCCCGCCTGGTCGGGGCGGTCGTGTCGGTTCCGCTGCTGACGGCGATCTTCGACGTCGTCGGAATCGTCGGGGGGTATTTGGTGGGGGTGCAGCTCCTGGGCGTCAACGCGGGCGTCTTCTTCGGACAGATGAAGGCCAGCGTGGCGTTGAAGGACGTGTTGAACGGGTTCGTCAAGTCGGTCGTCTTCGGTCTGGTCATCGCCTGGGTCTGCACGTTCAAAGGGTATTTCACCGAGAGAGGCGCCGAGGGAGTCAGCCAGGCGGCGACCTCCGCGGTCGTCTTGAGCTCGGTCCTCGTGCTGATCGGAGACTACGTGCTCACGTCGGTGCTGCTGTGATCGACGATACGCGCAACTGCGGGCCTTCCGCGTCCCAAGCAGGACCGCCTCCCTCCAACGGGGATCCGGTCATCCGGCTGGTGGGCGTCGACAAGACCCTCGACGGGCAGAAGATCCTGGACGCGATCGACCTGGACGTCCCCCGCAGGCGGATCACCGCGATCATCGGCTTGAGCGGCGCGGGCAAGAGCGTGATGCTCAAGCACATGATCGGGCTCATCCGGCCGGACCGCGGTCAGGTTCTCGTGAACGGGATCGACATCGCCCGCCTCCCAAGGGCCGAGCTCTACAAGGTTCGCCGGCGCTTCGGAATGCTGTTCCAGGGGGGTGCGCTCTTCGACTCGCTGACCGTCTTCGACAACGTCGCGTTTCCGCTGCGGGAAAACACACGGCTGGCGGAAGGGGAGATCCGCGAACGCGTCCATGCGCGCCTGGCGCAGGTGGGCCTCGAAGCGGCGCAGGCCAAGTACCCCGACGAGCTGAGCGGCGGCATGGTGCGCCGGGTCGCCTTCGCCCGCGCGATGGTTACGGACCCGGAGATCATCCTGTTCGACGAGCCGACCACGGGGCTCGATCCCATCATCCGGCACTCGATCCTGAACCTGATCTGCGAAATGTACCACCGGCACGGCTTTACGGTGGTGATGGTAAGCCATGACATTCCCGACATCTTCCAGTGGAGCCATCACGTCGTGGTGCTCCACGACGGGAAGGTGGTCCAGGCGGCTCCGACCGAGGAGGTCGTGGCGTCTACCGATCCGGTCGTTCGCCAGTTGATCCGCGGCGAACTCCTGGGACCGGTCCACCTGATGTAAGGGAGGATTGGATGAAGGAGCGCAACGTCGAGACGTCCGTGGGGCTGTTCGTCCTCGTGGGGATCGCATGCCTGGCCTGGCTTTCCATAAAGCTCGGGAAGCTGGAGATCCTCGGGGGGAACTACGTTCCGGTGCAGGCGGTGTTTTCCTCGGTGGGAGGGCTTCGGCCGGGGGCCAGCGTCGAGATCGCCGGCGTGGAGGTCGGGAAGGTGGAGTCGATCTCCCTCAAGGGCTATCAGGCCGACGTCCGCATGAACATCCGAAAGGGGATCAAGCTTCAGCAAGACACGATCGCCTCCATCCGGACCCGGGGGCTCATCGGGGACAAGTTCGTAAGCCTCTCGCCGGGCGCGTCCGACCGCCTCATTCCTCCGGGAGGCAGGATCCGGGAGACCGAACCGGCGGTGGACCTGGAGCAGATCATCGGGGACTTCATCCATGGAAGAGCCGGGTAGGGCGGCCGGGATGCGGGCGGGATCTCTGCGCGCGGTCCGTTTCGGCCTCTGCGCGTTCCTGGCGCTGGCCGCCTGGACGCTTCCCGCGCCGGCGTGGGCGGGTCCGCCCACCGAGCAGCTTCGGGGAGCGATCGACAACGTGATCCGGACCTTGAAGAACCCGGCGCTCGCCGCGAAAGGCAAGGAGGAGGAGCGGCGGAAGCTGCTGCGCGAGGAGATCGCGCCGGTGTTCGACTTCGACGAAATGGCCAAGCAGTGCCTGGGGCCGCATTGGCACGGCCGCACGCCCGAGGAGCGCAGGCGCTTCGTCGAGCTCTTCCGGAAGCTGCTCGAGAAGTCCTACCTCGGGAAGATCGAGTCGTACCACGGGGAGACGATCCGCTACGGAAAGGAGTCCGTCGACGGTCCGTACGCGGAGGTCCGTACGGCGGTGGTCACCCGAAACGGGCAGGAGATCCCCCTGAACTACCGCATGCTCGACGAAGGGGGACGGTACCGGATCTACGACGTCGTCATCGAGGGGATAAGCCTCGTGAACAACTACCGGGCCCAGTTCAACAGCATCCTGGGACGGACGTCGTTCCAGGGGCTGCTGGACAAGATGCGCGCCGTGGTCCGGAAGGGCCGTTAGGCGGCGGAGAGAGAGGGGGCGTTGCGGCCGATTGCCTGGATCGTGCTTTCGGGAGTGATTGCGCTGGCGACGTGCGCCGGGGAAGGGCCGGCGTCCCGCGCCGGCGCGGAGATGCCGTACGCCTCGACGGAAAAGCCGGCGGCCGGCGACATCTACCATGTGCCCACGGGGCTCAAGATGCCCTTCGACGGGGCGATGGAGATGATCTCCGGCGCCACCCTCGTCTGCGTGGGCGAGACCCACGACAACATCCACGCGCACGAGGTCGAGCTCGCCGTCATCCGCGACCTTGCCCGCCGCTTCCCCGGCCGGATCGCCATCGGGATGGAGATGTTCCGGGGGCCCCAGCAGGGGGTCCTTGACCGCTGGACGAAGGGGGAGCTCACCGAGCTGCAGTTTCTCAAGGAGTCCCGATGGTTCGACAACTGGGGCTCCGATTTCCGCTATTACCGGGACATCCTCCTGTTCGCGAAGGAGCACCGGATCGACGTCATCGCGCTCGACCCGTCGAAGAAGCTCGAGAAGGAGGCGAGTGAAACCGGGCTCGACAATCTCCCCGACGCCGTCCGGCGGATTCTCCCGGCGGTCGGCGGCGGGGATCCCTACGAGCGCAAGCTCCTTCGGGCCGTCTACGACGCCCATGTCCATTCCGGGGGGGCGTTCGAGGGCTTCTTCCGGGTGCAGATGCTGTGGGAGGAGACGATGGCCAGCCGCATCGTCGACTATCTCGGCAGTCCCCGCGGTCGGGGGAAGAAGATGGTAACGATTACCGGGGGGTGGCACGTCCGGTACGGTTTCGGCGTGCCGAAAAAGGTGCTCCGCCGGGCGCCGATGCCGTACGCGATCGTGCTGTCCGAGGAGATCGAAGTTCCTCCGGACCTGCAGGACCGTCTCATGGACGTCAAGGTTCCCGCGATTCCCCTGCTCCCGGCCGATTTCATCTGGTACGTTCGCTATGAGACGCTCGACGCGAATCGCGTCCGGATGGGAGTGGGTTTGGCGGAAGAAGGAAAGCACGTCGTGATCCGGAGCGTGGAGGAGGGCTCGCCCGCGCAGAGGGCCGGGGTCCGCGCCGGAGACGTCCTCGTGTCGATGGACGGCCGCCCCGTGACGGACACGACCGACGTCCTGTACCTCATGGAACGGAAGAAGGAGGGGGACCGCGTCTCGCTGGTCCTTCGCCGGGACGGCGCAGAGGTTCCCGCGGAGATCGCTTTGTTCCGGATGCCGAAAGCGGCGGGCCGCTAGGGCGGCGGGACCGGAACGCACCGGGAGGGGGACGGTTGCTCAAGATCAAGCGCGCATACGATCCGGCGGATCCCGCCGACGGGTACCGGGTCCTGGTCGACCGCCTCTGGCCGCGGGGGCTGCGCAAGGAAGACGCGCGAATCGACGAGTGGCGCTCGGACATCGCCCCGACGAACGTGCTCCGCGTCTGGTTCGCGCACGATTCCGAAAAATGGGACGAGTTCCGGATGCGCTACCGGAGCGAGCTGAAGACCTCGGGGCGGATGGAAGAGGTGGCGGCGCTCGCCGCGCGGGCGAAGGAGGGGACGGTCACCCTGTTGTTCGGAGCGCGCGACCGGGAGCGGAACAACGCCGCGGCCCTCAAGGAAATCATCGAAGGACCGTCCTCGCCCGAATAAGGCCGAGCGGCGGCCC
The DNA here is from genome assembly GCA_964459975.1 of uncultured bacterium. GTDB lineage: Bacteria > Desulfobacterota > Deferrimicrobia > Deferrimicrobiales > Deferrimicrobiaceae > CSP1-8. Next base: position 3,523 of record CAYWOT010000063.1, on the reverse strand, counting down.
TGTCGGACCGGGGGAGGGCGGCGCCCCGGTCCGTCGGGTCACCTCGTCTCTTTAGGAATGCGGGAGGATCATTCTCCCGGAGACGCCGTTCACCAGGATCGCGGTCGCAATGTACCACGCCGCCAGCCCGGTGAGGAAGATCTCCCATCCGGCCGCCGCCGGCAGGACGATACCGATCGCCACGAAATCGACCAAGAGGAACGCGATCAGCGTCATCCCGAACAGGACGGAGAGATGGTTCCCGACCTTGAGGGACGCGAGGAAAAACGAGAACGTGAACAGCGTCCACATGATGAAGAACCCGAGAAACGCGTTCGGGTTCGCGGCGATTCCGCTCTTGGGGAGGACGGCGTCCAGAACGAACAGCGACAACCAGAACGCCCCGTATGCCATGAAGGCCGAGCCGCCGAAGATGCTGCCCTTTCGCAGATCGATGATTCCGGCGATGAACTGCGTCAAGCCGCCGAATGCGATCGCCAGAGCAAGCGCCGGTCCGGCGTTCCAGTATCCAACACCTTGGAGGCCCGCCGCCATCGCCGTCGTGGCGAACCCCATGAGACCCACTATTGCAGGATTGCCCCACTGTTCGCGTTGCGCGCCCGGAACCACCGTCATCCTCGGAGATTCGCGATATTCGGGCTCCTGCCGTAGTACTTCCGCTGGTTCTGCCATCTTCATTGCTCCTCTTGGGCGGCTTTTGCTTTCCTGCCCGCCGCCCGCTTATCGGGTCGGTTTCTTGCGCCTTTTTCGCCATTCCATTAGATGCAGGAGCGGACTCCATCGGAGCATCGTTTTGTCACCGGCCGGGGTCGGCCTGCGGGGGGTGCGCAGCCGCAGGATTTTCGGGTGCTCGGGAATCGGGAGAGGCGATATACTGAAACCGTGCCGGTCGGCGCGGCTATCCTACGGACGATGACTGGAACCCGCGGAGAAGGGACGCCATGCCGTTTGTCGTACGCATGGGAGCCAACGCGATCGCGATCCTTCTTATCGCCTATCTTCTTCCGCAGGTCATGACGGCCGACGGAGCGCTGGCCGCGCTGGCCGCCGCGTTCGTCCTGGGGGTGGTCAACGGGGTGATCCGCCCCGTCTTCATCCTCCTGACGCTCCCGATCACGGTGCTCACCCTCGGGATCTTTCTCCTGGTGATCAACGGGCTGCTCCTGTGGATGGTTTCGGGGCTGGTCCCCGGCTTTCACGTGAACGGGTTCGCCGGGGCGGTGGTCGGCTCGCTGCTGGTCAGCGTGGTGTCCGGCATCCTGACGAGAGTCGTCCCGTGAGCGTCTCGCTGGAGTTCCGGGGAGGAGTGCGCGAAGTGACCGGGTCGTGCATGCTCGTGCGGACCGGGCGCACGACCTTCCTCGTGGACTGCGGCATGTTCCAGGGTGGAATGCAGTGCGACCGGAAGAACGCGGCGAAGTTTCCGTTCCCTCCCGCGTCCCTCGATTTCGTCCTGTGCACGCACGCCCACATCGACCATTCCGGGCTGCTTCCGAGGCTGGTGCGGGAGGGGTTTCGCGGCCCCGTGTACGCGACCGCCGCAACGGCCGACCTGCTCAAGGTGATGCTCCCGGATTCGGGACACATCCAGGAACGGGAAGCGGAGTGGAAGAGCCGGAAGCGGACGCGTTCGGGGCGACGGGCCGCCGCGCCGCTCTATACGGAGGCCGACGCGCTCGCGGTGGTCCCCGTCCTTTCCCCCGTCGCGTACGGGCGCCCGGTGGAGCCGGCTCCCGGCGTCCGGGCCGTCTTTCGGGACGCCGGACACATTCTGGGTTCCGCAATCCTCGAGGTGGCGGTCGCCGACGGCGGCCGGGAGCGGACGCTGGTGTTCACCGGCGACCTCGGGCACCGGGGCCTTCCGATCGTGCGGGACCCGGTGCGGGTCGCGGCCGCCGACGTGCTGGTCACCGAGTCCACGTACGCGAACCGGGTGCACCGGGGGATGGAGGAGACGATCGAGGAGTTCGTCCATGCCGTGACCGATACGCTGGAGCGGAAGGGGGGAAACGTCGTCATCCCGGCGTTTGCGGTCGGGCGCACACAGGACATCCTCTACGTCCTCGCCGACCTCACCCGCAGCGGGAGGCTCTCCGGGATCACCTTGTACATCGACTCCCCCCTGGCCGCGGAGGCGACGCGGATCACGTTGCGGCATCCCGAGTGTTTCGACGAGGAGACCCGGAAGGTGTTCGAATGGAGGGAGCGCAACCCCGAGGCGTTCCGGGTCGTCGTGACGCAGGGCGTGGAGGACTCGATGGCGCTCAACGCGATGCGCGGCGGCGGGATCATCCTCGCCGGCAGCGGAATGTGCGACGCGGGGCGGGTGAAGCACCACCTCAAGCACAACCTGTGGCGGAAGGAGTCGACCGTGATCATCGTCGGCTTCCAGGCGCAGGGGACGCTCGGCCGCCGCATCGTGGACGGGGCGCGGCGCGTGCGGATCTTCGGGGAAGAGATCGCCGTGGCCGCCGACGTCTACACGATCGGCGGGCTGTCGGCGCATGCCGACCGGACGGACCTGCTCGCATGGGCGGGGGGATTCCGGAGCGCTCCGGGCAAGGTCTTCGTGGCGCACGGCGAGGAATCGGTGTCCGTCGGATACGCCGGGTTGCTGCGTGACCGGTTCGGCTGGGACGCGGAAGTTCCCTGGCCGGGACGTCCCGTCGTGTGCTAAAGCCAATGCGCCGCTCCGGCTGCGCAAGGAGGGAAGCGATGGTCGGAAGACGGGAGACGGGTTCCACGAAGGCACGCCGTCGGACCCTGCCGGCGGCCCTGGGGCTCGTCCTGGCGTGGAGCGTCTTCCTCCCCCTTTCGGGCGGCGCGCACGCGGTTCACGATCCGCAGGACGACATTCTCGCCTCGATCGGCGTCGACGAGCACCCGGGCGCCGGCGTTCCTCTCGACGCGGTCTTTCACGACGGGAACGGCGCGGCGGTGCGGCTCCGGGACTTCACGGGGAGCGGGCCGGTGGTGCTGACGCTCAACTACTACACCTGCCCGATGCTGTGTCCGCTGACGCTGCGCAACCTCCTCGGGACGGCCGCGAAAATGAACGGGATCGATCTCCGCCGCGACTTCCGGATCGTCACGGTGAGCTTCGACCCCGATGACCGGCCGGAGACGGCCCGTGCGCGCGCCTCGGAGATCCACGCCGCGATGGGCAAGCTGGGAATCCCGGCGTCCCGGTGGATTTTCCTGCTCGGCGACCCGGGGTCGATCGCGGCCCTGACCTCCGCCGTCGGGTTCCGATACAGGAAAGTGGGGAGCCAGTTCGCCCATCCCGACGCGAATGTCGTCCTCACCCCGGAGGGGAAGATCTCCCGCTATCTCTACGGTGTCCGGCAGAACCCGAGCGATCTGAAGCTGGCGCTGATCGAGGCGGCCGACGGCCGGATCGGCAAGTCGCAGGTCGTCAACCGGATCCTGCTCTACTGCTTCCACTACGACCCCGTGGGCAAAAACTACGCGCTGTACGCCCAGACCCTCAGGAAGGCGGGCGGAGTGATCACCCTTGGAGCGC
>CAYWOT010000062.1:0-10925 GCA_964459975.1 uncultured bacterium | reverse complement strand
CCTCGACCTGGGGCACTACGAACGGTACACGTCGACGCGGATGAGCAAGAAGAACAACTGCACGACGGGCAAGATCTATCACTCCGTGATCACCAAGGAGCGCCGCGGCGACTACCTGGGCGGCACGGTCCAGGTCATCCCGCACATCACCGACGAGATCAAGCGGGTGATCTACGCGGCCGCCCAGGGATTCGACCTGGCCATCGTGGAGGTGGGCGGCACGGTGGGCGACATCGAGGGCCTTCCGTTCCTCGAGGCCATCCGCCAGGTGCGGACCGACCGGGGAAAGGAGAACGTCCTCTACGTCCACGTCACGCTCGTTCCCCACATCCGGGCCGCGGGCGAGCTCAAGACGAAGCCCACCCAGCACAGCGTCAAGGAGCTTCGCTCGATCGGCATCCAGCCCGACGTCCTTCTGTGCCGGACGGACCAGGTGCTCTCCAAGGACCTCAAGGCGAAGATCGCCCTGTTCTGCAACGTGACCGAGGACGCCGTCGTCACCGCGCCGGACGTGGACCTCATCTACGAGGTGCCCCTGGTCTTCCACCAGGAGGGGCTCGACGACAAGATCATGGAGTTGCTCAACATCTGGGCGGGGGAGCCCAGGCTCGAGGCGTGGGACGGCGTGGTGAAGAAGTGGAAGAATCCCGTGGGGGAAGTGACGATCGCCATCGTCGGCAAGTACGTCGATCTCAAGGAATCGTACAAGAGCCTGCACGAGGCCCTGACGCACGCCGGGATCGCCCACTCGGTGCGGGTGCACCACCGGTACGTCGATTCCGAGGAGGTGGAGCGGCAGGGCGCGGAGGCGTTGCTCAAGGGCGCCGACGGCGTCCTCGTGCCGGGCGGGTTCGGGTCGCGCGGCGTCGAGGGGAAGATCGCGGCGGTCCGGTACGCCCGGGAGAACCGGGTTCCGTTCTTCGGCATCTGCCTGGGAATGCAGGTGGCCGTGCTCGAGTTCGCGCGCAACGTCTGCGGCCTTGCGGAGGCCACGAGCCGGGAGCTCGACGCCGAGTGCGCCTGCGCGGTCATCGACCTGATGCCCGAGCAGCGCGCCGTCCAGGACAAGGGGGCGACGATGCGCCTGGGCGCGTATCCGTGCCGCCTCGCGGAGAACTCGGCGAGCCGCGCGGCGTACGCGGTGCCCGAGATCTCCGAGCGGCACCGCCACCGGTACGAGTTCAACAACGAGTACCGGGAGGCGCTCACGGAAAAGGGGCTCGCGATCACCGGCCTCTCCCCCGATTCGCGGCTCGTGGAAATCGTCGAGATCCCGGACCATCCGTGGTTCGTCGGATGCCAGTTCCACCCCGAGTTCCAGTCCCGTCCCCTGGTTCCCCATCCGCTGTTCCGCGATTTCATCGGCGCGGCGGTCGCGCGGTCGGGGCGGAGGGCTCCGTGATCCGCGAGGTGGAGATCGCGGGCCGGTTCCGCATCGGGGCCGACCATCCCCCCGTGTTCATCGCGGGCCCCTGCGTTCTCGAATCGGCGGACCTGGCGTTCGCCGTGGCGGAGTTCCTCGCATCGCTCGCCTCGCGGCTGTCGATTTCCGTCCTGTTCAAGGGGTCCTTCGACAAGGCGAACCGGACATCGGCGGGCTCCTACCGGGGGCCGGGCGAGCGGGAGGGCCTGCGGATCCTGGCCGAGGTCCGGCGCAGGACCGGCCTTCCGGTGACGACCGACGTGCACGAGCCCGACCAGGCGGCGCGCGCCGCGGAGGTGGTCGACCTCGTCCAGATCCCCGCGTTCCTGTGCCGGCAGACGGACCTGGTCGTCGCCGCGGCCCGGACGGGGCGTCCGGTGAACATCAAGAAGGGGCCGTTCATGGCCCCGCGGGACATGGCCCACGCGGTGGAGAAGGTGACCGGTTCGGGAAACGGCGCCGTCCTCGTCACGGAGAGGGGGACCACCTTCGGGTACAACAACCTGGTAGTCGACTTCCGGGCGATTCCACAGGTCCGGGAGTCCCTCTGCCCGGTGATCTTCGACGCGACGCACAGCGTCCAGCTGCCGGGGGGAGCGGGGGACGCGTCGTCGGGGGAACGGCGGTTCGTGGCGCCCCTTTCCCGCGCGGCCATGGCGGCGGGAGCCGACGGCCTGTTCCTGGAGATCCACCCGGAGCCGGAGCGGGCGCTCTCCGACGGGCCCAACAGCCTGCCGCTCGCGGACGTGGAGGCCCTGGTCCGGTCGGTCCTGGCGGTCCGGGCCGCGGTGCAAGGAGGGGGGGGCGATGGGCGGTGACCCGCGCGCCCGGGCCCGCGCGCTTGCGAAGCGGGCGTCCCGGATCCTCGCGATCGAGGCGGGGGCGATCTCCGCGCTGCGCGCGAAGCTCGACGACAATTTCTGCCGTGCCGTCGATCTGCTCCTGCAGGCGACCGGGAAGGTCGTCCTCACGGGAATCGGCAAGTCCGGCCTGATCGGCCGGAAGATCGCCGCGACCTTTGCCTCCACCGGGACGCCGGCCTTCTTTCTCCACCCGGTCGAAGGAATGCACGGGGACATCGGGATGGTCCGGCAGGGGGACGTCGTCATCGCCCTCTCCAATTCGGGGGAGACCGAAGAGATCGTGCGGCTCCTGCCCGTGTTCAAGCGGCTGGGAATGTCCGTCATCGCGGTGACGGGAAACCCCGCCTCCTCGCTGGCGCGGCACGCCGACGTCGCGCTGGACGCCGGAGTCCGGGAAGAGGCCTGCCCCCTGGGTCTGGCGCCGACCGCCTCGACGACGGCGGCGCTCGCGCTCGGGGACGCGCTGGCCATCGTCCTGTACGAGGAGAAGGGCTTCTCCGTGGATGATTTCGCCACGCTCCATCCCGGCGGCGCGCTGGGGCGCGGGCTGACGAAGGTGGAGGACCTGATGCACCGCGGAGAGGAGATCCCCCTCGTCCTGCAGGAGACCCCGCTCAAGGACGCCCTGTTCACGATCAGCTCCAAGCGGCTCGGCGTCACGGGGGTGGTGGACGGCGCGGGGGCGCTGCTGGGCGTGATTACCGACGGGGACGTCCGGAGGGCGATGGCGCGCGGGATCGATCTGTACGCGACGAACGCCGGCGACATCATGACCCGGAACCCAAAGCGGCTCGCCGCCTCGGAGATCGCGGCGGCCGCGCTGCGGAAGATGGAGGAGTTCGCGATCACGAGCCTGTTCGTCTTCGACGGGTACGACTCCGGGAAGCTGGTCGGGATCGTCCACGTCCACGACCTCCTGAAGGCGGGGATCGGATGAGCGCGGCGCCCGTCCGGAAGGATCCCGAGGCGAAGGCGGCCGCGGTGCGCCTGTTCCTCGTCGACGTCGACGGCGTGCTGACGGACGGGGGGATCCTCATCGACGCTGCCGGGGTGGAGGCCAAGCGCTTTCACGTCCGGGACGGCCACGGAATCAAGCTCCTCAAACGCGCCGGGATCGAGGTGGCGATCGTCACCGGCAGGACCTCGGAGGTGGTGCGGATCCGCGCCGCGGAGCTGGGGGTTTCCCGGGTGCGGCAGGGGGTCTTCGACAAGGTGGCGGCGTGGCGGGAGATCCTTGCGGAAACGGGGTGTTCGGCGGAGCAGACCGCCTACGTGGGAGACGACGTCGTGGACATTCCGCTCCTGCGGAGGGTCGGGTTCGCGGCCACCGTCGCCGACGCCGAGGAATACGTCCGGGCGGAAGCCGACTTCGTCTCGTCCCGGCGCGGCGGGCACGGCGCCGTGCGGGAGATCATCGATTTCGTGTTGAAATGCAGCGGCGCCTGGGATACGGTCTGCGCGCGGTACTTCGAGGAGGCGGAAGGCGAATGATCGCGAAGGTGCTCTCGGGGCTCATCGTGGCGCTCCTCCTCGCCGGGATCTACCTCGTGGCCCTGGATGTGGCCAGGAGTACGCCTCCCTCCTCCGGGCCGGCGCAGGGCGAGGCGGAAGGGCCGGGGCCCCGGATCGAGCTGCGGGGGGTCGAAATGGTCGAATTCCGCCGGGAGAGCCCCGCCTACAGGCTGGCCTCGGACGAGGCCTTGTACTCGGTGCTTTCGGAGCGGTTGTCCGCCCGGGGCGTGACGCTGTTGCTTCCGGAGCGGTCGGGCAACGTCGTGATGAAGGCGCCCGAGGCGTCCTGGGATCTGGTGGACGGCCGGGTGACCTTCCCCGAAGGGGCGTCCGCTGAGAGCGCCGGCGCGTGGACCGCGTCCGTTCCCGAGGCGGACGTCGACCTGCGGAGCCAGGTGATCGCCGCGGCGACGGCGCGCCTTTCGGGGCCGGGGCTGACGGTGCAGGGGACGCACCTGCGGTGGCACTGGCGAGACGGCCGGGTGGCCCTCGATTCCCCGCGGAGCCGCGTCCTTCCCGGGAAGATCCGGGTTCCGGGCGGGAGCGGGTGATGCGCAACGGGGGGCAGAGGGGCCGTTTCGGGGCGGCCGCGTGGGCGGCCGCGCTCCTTGCGGTCTTCCTGATCCGGGCGTTCCCGGCGGGAGCGGCGGAGGGCGGCAATGCGATGTCGCCGGAGGAGCTCGGCCGCCGGCCGATCGAGATCACGGCCGACCGCTTGAGCGCCGACACCGCCGGGAACTCGGTGACCTTCGAGGGGAACGTCAAGGCGGTCCAGGGGGACGTCACGCTGTACGCGGACCGGCTGTTCGCGCGGTATTCGCGGGGCGCGCATGTCATCGAGAAGATCGAGGCGGAGGGGAACGTCCGCGTGGTGCAGGGCGCCAAGGAGGCCCGGGCCGCGCACGCCGTCTTCTACAACCTGGAGCAGAGGATCGTCCTCACGGGAGGGGCCGAGCTCGACCAGGGGGAAAACAGCCTGAAGGGCGACACCGTGACCATCTATCTCCGGGAAAACCGCTCCGTCGTGACGAGCGGGGAGGGGGGGCGCGTCCGCGCCGTCATCCATCCGAAGCAGCTTCTGGAGAAGAAAGGAACCGAAGGCCGTTGAAGACCCTGGCCGTCCGCGATCTGCGCAAGCGATACGGCGACCGGGAGGCCGTCAAGGGGGTCTCGCTCGGAATCACGCCGGGCGAAGTCGTCGGCCTGCTGGGTCCCAACGGGGCGGGCAAGACGACCGTCTTCTACATGATCGTCGGACTGGTGCGGCCCGACGAGGGCACCGTCCTTCTCGAGGGGCGGGACATCACCCGCCTTCCGATGCATCGCCGGGCCCGGATGGGACTCGGGTACCTTCCCCAGGAACCGTCGGTCTTCCGGAAGCTTACCGTCCGGCAGAACATCCTCGCGTTCCTGGAGGAGACGCCGCTGTCGGAGCGGGAGCGCGAGGAGCGCCTCGAACAGCTGCTCGCCGAGATGCGGATTTCCCACGTCAAGGACGAATGGGGGTACTCTCTGTCGGGGGGGGAACGGCGGCGGGTGGAGATCGCGCGTTCCCTGGTGATTTCCCCTGCCTTCCTGCTTCTCGATGAACCGTTCGCCGGGATCGACCCGATCTCGGTGGCCGATCTGCAGCAGGTGATCCTTGGCTTAAAGGAAAAAGGAATCGGGGTTATAATAACCGATCATAACGTGCGCGACACCTTGACGGTGTGCGACCGTGCGTACGTCATCTCCGAAGGGGAGATCCTCCTCGAGGGAAACCCCTCGGAGATCGCCTCCTCTCCACGCGTACGCGAAATCTACCTGGGGGAGCGGTTCTCCCTCTAGGCGGCTGCAGGAGACGAATGGCCCTTGAACTGCGACAATCCCTGAAGCTCAGCCAGCAGCTGGTGATGACCCCCCCGCTGCAGCAGGCGATCAAGCTGCTGCAGCTCTCGCGCCTCGAGCTGCAGCAGGCGGTGCGGGAAGAGCTGGAGGTGAACCCCGTTCTGGAGGAGGAGCCGGAGGAAGTCGCGGCCCCCGAGGAGGCTCGGGGCACGGCAGCGGACCCGGAGCGGTCCGAGCTCCCAGAGGCTCCGCCGGCCAAGGCGGAGCTGTTCGACCGCGTGGACTGGGAATACTACTTCGGGGACGGCGCGCCGTCGACCGGCTCCCGCGCGGAGCGCGAGCGGGAGGAGGAGGACGGGCGGCCGTATTACGAGAATCTGCTCACGCGGAAGCCTTCGCTGGCGGAGTACCTGGCGATGCAGGTCAATCTGTCCGGCGCGGACGAGGTGGTGCGGGAGATCGCTCCCTACCTGATCGGGAACATCGACGAAAACGGCTATCTCACCGTATCCGCCGAGGAGAGCGCCGAGGCGCTGGGGAAACCGCCGGAGGACGTGGAGCGCGCGATCGCGATGCTCCAGACGCTGGATCCCTCGGGCGTGGGCGCGCGCGACCTCCGGGAGTGCCTGATGATCCAGGCCCGCGAGAGGGGCGAGGAGTTCGCGCTTCCCCTGAAGATCCTCGACGAGCACTTTCCCCTGTTCACCCGCGGGGACGTCGCGGGCGCGGCCAGGCGACTCAAGCTCTCCCGCGAGGTGGTCCGGGAGGCCTTCCAGAAGCTCGTGACCCTGTGGCCGAAGCCCGGCAGGGCGTACTTGGGGGACGACGTCCACTACATCACCCCCGACGCCTACGTGTTCAAGGTCGACAAGGAGTGGGTGATCACCCTGAACGATGACGGGCAGCCGAGGCTTCGGCTCAGCGCGTACTACCGCGATCTGCTCTCCGCGGGCGACCGGCTCGGCAAGGAGGACCGGGAGTTCCTCAAGCAGAAAGTCAACTCCGCCCTCTGGTTCATCAAGAGCATCCAGCAGCGGCAGCGGACCATCTATAAGGTCGTGGAAAGCATCATGAAGCTGCAGCGGGATTTTCTGGAGCGCGGCCCCAAGTACTTGAAGCCGCTGACGTTGCGGGACGTCGCGGAGGACATCTCCATGCACGAGTCGACCGTGTCCCGCGTGACGAACGGGAAGTACGTCTACGTGCCCCACGGCATCTTCGAGCTGAAATTCTTTTTCAACTCCGGCTTGAACCGGGACGGGGGGGAGGACGACATCGCCGCCAACTCGGTGAAGGAGAAGATTCTGGAGATCGTTCGGGGCGAGGGGGAGGACAAGCCTCTGAGCGATCAGGACCTCGTCCGGATTCTCCGCAACCAGGGGATCCGGATCGCCCGCCGCACCGTCACCAAGTATCGTCAGGCGATGGGCGTGCTGCCGTCGTCGAAACGCAAGAAGCTGTTCTAGAGCCCGTTTTCCGCGTACCGCCGCGCGTTTCGATCACTCAAGGAGGGAATCCGTGACCAACATCTCTGTGACCTTCCGTCACATCGATCCGAGCCAGGCGCTGAAGGACTACGTTGCCGACAAGCTCGGCAAGATCCAGAAGATCCTCGACGATCCGTTCGAGGCGCACGTGACGCTCTCCGTGGAAAAGTACCGGCATATCGCGGAAGTCTTTCTGACCGCGCGGGGCATCACGATCAAGGCGTTCGAGTCCACCGACAACCTCTATTCCGCCATCGACCTGGTCGCGGACAAGGTGGAGCGCCAGACGAAGAAATACCGGGAGAAGAAGAAGGAAAAGGGGCCGGGAATCGCGGAGCCTCTCGTTTCCGGCTCGTCCCTGACGATCGCCGAGGGGTCGGGCCCGACCCGCATCGTCCGCCACGACAACTTCGTTCCGAAGCCGATGAGCGTGGAGGACGCGGCCCACTACCTGGACATCCTCAAGGTCGACGTCTTCATGTTCGTGAACCAGGAGACCAACCAGCCGAGCGTCGTGTTCCGGCAACAGGACGGGAACATCGGGTTCACGGAGCCCGTTCCCCGATGAAGTTGCTGGATATCGTGTCGCCGGACGCCGTCGTCGACGACCTGCACGCGGCGACGAAGGAAGGCGTTCTCCGGGAGCTGTCCGAGCGGATCGCGCAGAGCGTCCCGAAACTCTCCGCGGACTCGCTGACCGCGATCCTCATGGAGCGGGAAACGCTGGGCAGCACCGGGATCGGGGACGGCGTGGCCATCCCGCACGGGAGGGTCAGCGGTCTCGACCGCCTCGTCGCCGCGTTCGGCAGGAGCCGCGACGGCGTCCAGTTCCAGTCGCTGGACGGCAAGCCGGCGTACCTGTTCTTCGTGATCCTCGCCCCCGAGTACTCCGCGGGGATGCACCTGAAGGCGCTGGCCCGCATTTCCCGCCTGCTGAAGGACGAACGGTTCCGGCGGTCGCTTCTCGATGCGGCCGACGCCGAGGAGCTGCGGTCGATCCTGCGCAAGGAGGACGCCCGAACATAGGAAGCGCCCGTCTTGGCGAAGGAGGCGTGGGACGTGCCGATACCGGTGGAACGGTTCCTCGAAGCCTGTGGCGGGCCTCTCCGGTTGCGCGTGGCCTCGGGGGCGGAAGTCCTGCCCCGGTCGATCACCGACCGGACGGTCCGGCAGGCGGGGCTCGCGATCACCGGCGAGGACGACTTCCTCCACGCGGGCGGGATCCAGGTCCTGGGCGAGACGGAGGTCGCCTTCCTCGGGAAGCAGCCCGCCGACCGGCAGGCGCGGATCGCGGACCTCTACTTCGCGCGCGGGATGGCGTGCGTCGTCCTCGGGGGGGGGCTTGGGCTCCCCGCCCCGGCGGTCGAGGCGGCGCAGCGGCACGGCGTTCCCCTCCTGGCGTCCGACCTGTCCACGGCCGAACTCCTCCCGGCGCTCCAGCGGCAACTCGACCGGTTCTTCGGCGAGACCGGCGTCATTCACGGGGTCCTGGTGGACGTCCTCGGAGTCGGGGTGGTCCTCCTGGGCAAGAGCGGCGTCGGGAAGAGCGAGTGCGCCCTGGACCTCGTGCTCCACGGACACCGGTTCGTCTCCGACGACGTGATCCGCCTGGAGCGGGTGGGCCCGGAGACGGTTCTCGGGGCCGGGGACGACCTGACGGCGCATCACATGGAGATCCGCGGCTTGGGGCTGGTGAACGTCGCGGACCTCTTCGGGCCGACGGCGGTTCTCGACCGGAAGAAGGTCGAGCTGGTCCTCGAGATCGAGGAATGGGACGCCGCGAAGGACTACGACCGCCTGGGCGTGGAGGAGCGCAGGACGGAGCTCCTCGGCGTGAGCGTCCCGACCAGCGTCATTCCGGTTTCCCCGGGGCGCAACCTGGCGACGATCGTGGAGGTCGCGGTGCGCAACCTGCTCCTCAAGCGCAGGGGGGTCTTCTCCGCGGCGGACCTGGTGGAACGCCACGCGAAGCGGCTCTCCGGGAAGGGGCCGAAATGACGCGGCGAAAAGGTGTGCGCGCCCGCATCGTCGTCGTCACCGGGGTTTCGGGTTCCGGCAAGAGCACGGCGACGAAGGTGTTCGAGGACATCGGCTATTTCTGCGTCGACAACCTCCCGTCGGTGCTTCTCCCCAAGATCGTGGACCTGGTCTCGGGCGTCCAGGACGAGTCGCCCCGCATCGCGCTGGTCGCGGACGTCCGGGGGCGGAAGTTCCTGCCCGATTTCGCGCGGGTCATCGAGGAGCTTCGGGAGCGGGGGCACGACGTGCACATCCTGTTTCTCGACGCGTGGGACGACGTTCTGCTCATCCGGTTCAGCGAAACGCGGAGGACCCACCCCCTGGCCGCGAAGGGAGGGGCCAAGGAGGCGATCCGCCGGGAGAGGGAGATGCTCTCGCCGCTGCGGGAGATGGCGGACACGGTCCTCAACACGTCGCAGTACACGGTCCACCAGCTGCGGGACATCATTATCCGGAGGTTCCGCGACGGGGAACGGCCGGGCCTCCGCGTCGGCATCCTGTCGTTCGGCTACAAGTACGGGATTCCCCTCGAGGCCGACATGGTCGTCGACGTCCGGTTCCTCCCGAACCCCAATTTCATCGCCCGGATGAAACACCGGACCGGCCTCGACCCCGAGGTCCGGCGGTACGTGCTGAAGCAACGGGCCACCCGGGCCTTTCTGACGAAGTTGACCTCGTTCTTGCAATTCCTCCTTCCGCTTTATACAAAGGAAGGAAAAGCCTACTTCACGCTGGGCGTGGGGTGTACGGGGGGAAGGCACCGTTCGGTCGCCGTGGCGGAGGCGCTCAAGCGCCTGCTCCCGGAACCGGTCGCCCCCATCGTGGTCCATCGCGACATCAACAGGTCATCTCCTCCCGGAAGGAGAGCCCCATGATCGGCATCGTACTCGTGTCGCACGGCCAGCTGGCCACCGAGATCCTGCGGGCCGCGGAGATCATCGTCGGAAAGATCGAGGGCACCGTGACGGTGGACCTCGACCCGAAGATGGGCATGGAGGACATTCACACGGCGGTGGAGGCCGCGATCCGGACGGTCGACACGGGGGACGGCGTCCTCCTGCTCATCGACATGTTCGGAGGCACCCCGTCCAACATCGGCCTGTCGTTTCTCGCGACCCACCAGGTCGAAGTGCTGACCGGCGTGAATCTGCCGATGCTCGTGAAGCTCCCGATGGTGCGGGACACGATGTCCCTGCCCGACCTGGCGAAGCACCTTCGCGAATACGGCCGGCGGAACATCACCATCCCGGGAGACATGCTCAAGAAGAAGGCGGAACGGTAGCGGCCATGCCTCTGGTCCTGGTGCGGGTCGACTGCCGGCTGATTCACGGCCAGGTGGTGGAGACGTGGGTTCCCCATACGGGGGCCAACTGCCTGCTCGTGGCCAACGACGACCTCGTCGGGAACCCGTTCCTGCGCTCGGTCATGGAGATAGCCGTTCCGCCTGCGGTCCACGTCGCCTTCTGCGGCCTCGCGGAGGTCGACCGCGTGATGACCGCCGTCGACCGCCTGGGGGAGCGCGCGATTCTGCTGTGCGCCACTTCCGGCGACGCCCTCGCCATCTACCGGGGCGGGGTTCGCTTCTCCACCCTGAACATCGGGAATCTGCATTACGCGGAGGGGAAGGTGGAGGTCGCACCGTCGGTCTATTTTGCGCGCGAGGATTTCGAAGCCGTTCACTGCCTCTCGCACCTCGGCGTGGCCGTGACCGTCAAGGCGACGCCCTTCGAGGCGGGCACCTCGTTCGATCCCGAACGGTGACGGCGATGGAATGGAGAATTCTGCTCGCCGCCG
>CAYWOT010000061.1:0-11032 GCA_964459975.1 uncultured bacterium | reverse complement strand
TCGACGATTGGGCCTTCGCCACGGAGGAGACCGGCCCCGCGGGCACGCTGTTTCCTTCCCTCCCCTTTTCCCCGGGAGTCCGCCCGCCGGAAGGGACGCTCCAGGTGGTGCCCTCGGGCCCGGACCGGGCCCTGCGGCCGATGTACCAGGGCGTATTCGCGGCGTTCACCTCGGCCCGCCGGAGGGTCTGGATCGCGACGCCCTACTTCGTCCCCGACGACGCCATCGGAACGGCCCTCGAGAACGCCGCGCTGCGGGGCATCGACGTGCGCCTGATCGTCCCGGGGCGTTCCGACATGCGGATGGTGCGGCTGGCGGGGAATTCGTATTTCGACGACCTGATGTCGGCGGGGGTCGCGATCTACCAGTACTACCCGACGAACCTGCACACCAAGCTGCTGATCATCGACGACGACGTCGGAGTCGTGGGGTCGTCGAACGTGGACATCCGGAGCTTCTTCCTGAACTTCGAACTCGGCGTCTTTCTTTTCGGCCGCTCGGAGATCGCCGAGCTCGCCTCCGTCTTCGAACAGGACCTCTCCCACTCCGTCCGGATCGACCCCGAGACCTTCGCGCGCCGCTCCCGCACGGTCCGCCTCCTGGAGGACAGCTGCCGGATCTTCTCCCCGCTCTTCTGACTTCTTGCGGAGGGCCGGTTCCCGACGGGTGTACCTATCGTTTCCGGCGGGGGCTGAAGAATGCGGTGAGAAGCGCCGCGCATTCCTGGCCCAGGACGCCCGGGATGACCATCGCCCGGTGGTTGAGTCTCTCGTCGGCGGCGATCCGGAAGAGGCTGTGCACAGCTCCCCCCTTGGGATCGGCCGCGCCGAAGATGATCTCGGCGATCCGGGCGTTCACGGCCGCGCCCGCGCACATCACGCACGGCTCGAGCGTCGCCACGAGGCGGCAACCGGTGAGGCGGTAGTTGGCGAGTTTCCTCGCCGCGCTGCGAAGCGCCAGGATCTCCGCGTGCGCGGTGGGGTCGTTCGTCGAAACGAGCCGGTTGTGCGCGCGCGAAAGGATCTCGCCGGAGGGCGCCGCCACGACCGCGCCGATCGGAACCTCTCCCTCCTGGGCCGCCTTCTCCGCCTCGCGGAGCGCGGCCTGCATCCATCGCTCCCGGTCAGTCATGAGGGGCACCGGGCGGCGCGGACCCGTGCGCGCTCGGAGGCTCGGAGAACAGGAACTGGGTCACCGCCCGGCGTTCCCGCGGGGAGAGCCCGCCGTAGGGCGGCCAGTCCATCAGACGCTCGTCCCGTTCTGCGGCGGGAAGGCCGCGCATCTCGGTCAGCTGGCGCCGCAGCGCGTGCCGTTTGTCGGGGGGGAACCCTCTCCACCGCCGGGCGAATTTGTCGATCGCCCGCTTCTCCTCGGGCCAGGCGTGCCGGTACAATTCGCGGCGCTGCCTGAGCCACCGACGCTCCCCTTCGGGCAGCTCCCGCCATTGTTTCCTCCGCTCGAGAATCCGTTTCCGCCGTTCGGGGGAAAGTTCCCTCCACCGGCGGTACCGCTCCCGGAGCCTCGCCCGCTCCTGCGGGGTCATCCTGCGCCACCGCTCGATCTTCTCCGGCGTCAGGCGACCGGGACCGGGACGCCGGATCCCCTCCGCCCGGATGCGCTCCGGCGGACGATTCCCGGGGTCGCCCCCCCTGCGGACGTCCGCTCCGGAAAACGGCACCGGAAGGAACGCGGCCGCCAGGAGGACTGCCAGCGCCCGCCGGACCAACCGCCTTGCCCACCCGTTGCGCGCCATCAGTCTACCCCCGCTGCAGCGCCAAAGGGGCGAAAATCTCCATCTTCTCCATCTGTCCCTCGTCGAACAGGTCGGGATCCTCAAGCAGGTCGAGGTTCGCCACCACCTCCCGGTCTTCGCCCGAAAGCTCCGTCTCCCCGGACGCCGCCTTCGTCCTTCCTTCGCCGGTTCGCGCGGCGACAGCCGGCCCGGGCAGGGAAGGCGTCGTTCCGCGGGCGACCCGGACGGGCGCGCCAGCAGGGGAGGAGACGATCCTCGGCGTCTGGCGGGCCACCAGCAGAAACACGGCGAGTGCCGCGGCCGCGGCGAGCGGGACAGCGGTCCAGCGGACGGAGAAGGCGAAGAGGCTCCTGCGCGGGGCCAGCAGGCCTTCCGCCTCCATCCGCGACAACAACCGCTCGCGAAATCCCGGGGAAACCGACGCTTCCGTCCTCAGGGCGGCGTCGCCCAAGGCGCGCATCCGCTTCTCCACCGCCCGGCACGCCGCGCAGATGAGGCGGTGCTCCTCGATCTGTCGGGCCTCCTCTTCGGTGGCCTCCCCATCCACGTAGGCGCTGATCCTCTCCCGAATCTCCCTGCATTCCATCGGTGCCACCCCTCGTTCAAACCGGTTAAACCCCGCCGGCCTCCAATGGTTTCGCGGCAGGAACCTTATCGCATTACAGGAAGCCTTTCAGCTCCGCCAGAAGCGCCTCCCGGGCACGGAAGATCCTGGTTTTGACGGCCTGTACCGTAACCCCGAGAACGTGTGCGGTCTCTTCGTAGGACAGCCCTTCCCCCCGGTTCAGCACGAAGGCGGCCCGGTTGGCCTCGGGAAGCAGCGTGAGCGCCTCGACGAACTTCTCCTGCAGCTGCGTCCCCCAGGCAATCTCCTCGGGCCCCCAGTCGGCCGGGCCCGGAAGGACCCGTTCCTCCTCCGGGTCCGCCCACTCCCCGGTCGCGTCCATCGGGACGTGGATTCCTTTCTGCTTCTCGTCGCGGAGAAAGTTGAGCGTCGTGCGCCGGGCGATCGTGTAGAGCCATGTGGTGAACTTGGCCGTCGGCCGGTAGGCGGAAGCCGCCCGGGCGATCCGGAGAAACACCTCCTGGGCCGCCTCCTCCGCGCGCGCCCGGTCTCCGATCATTCGGAAACAGAATTGGATCACGCGCCGATGGTGCCGGGCGAACAGTTCCTCGAAGGCGTCCCGGCTACCCCTGGCGTAGAGCGCGATCAGTTCGCTGTCGCTGCGCATTCCGTCATGCCACGCACCCCCCGCCCGGCGCGCCGCCATTGCCGGTTCGGCTGACGCCGAGGCGAAAAGCGTCCCCTTTTTCGTCTTTTGGCCCGGCTCCCGGTGCTATGATGACACCATTATGCAGGATCTCACCCGCGATCTGCTCAGGAAGCTCGGAGAAGATCCAGACCGCGAGGGGCTGCGGAAGACTCCCGAGCGGTTCGAGCAGGCGGTTCGCTTCCTGACCTCCGGGTACCGGCAGGACCCGAGGGAAGTCCTCCAGAGGGCCATTTTCCACGAACACTACGACGAGATGGTGGCCGTCAAGGACCTCGACGTCTTCTCTCTGTGCGAACACCACCTCCTGCCCTTCTTCGGGAAGTGCCACGTGGCGTACATGCCGCGGAAGAACATCGTCGGACTCTCGAAGATCGCCCGCGTGGTCGAGCTCTACGCCCGCCGCCTCCAGGTGCAGGAGCGCCTGACCCAGGAGATCGCCAATGCCATCATGGACACGCTCGACCCGCACGGAGTGGCGGTCGTGATCGAGGCGTTCCATCTCTGCATGATGATGCGGGGAGTGGAGAAGCAGAACTCCAAGGCGGTGACCTCCGCCATGCTCGGGGTCTTCCGGACGCGGCAGTCGACGCGGATGGAGTTCATGGAGCTCATCAAGCCCGGGCTGAACATTCTTCGATAAGGCGTCGACCTCGCAACAACAGAAAGGAACACCCCGGGGATTCGCCCCGGGGGCGTTCGGCTCAGGGCCGCCGAGCTACTCGGTTGGCGAAGACTCCTCCTGCCACTGCCCAACCGGAGCCGACTGCAGCGCGGCTGCCGGTGTTTCCCGACCGCGGGAAGACCGTTTCGCGGCTTCCCGCCCAAGCCGATCGGCCCGCCGCCCGAAAGCGCCGCCTCCGGCCGCCGCGTTCCTTCCAAAAGCCCGGCGCCCCGCCGGGCCCTAGCAGGAGCCTCAGCCGCCTCCGCCGCCGATAACCAGGAAGACGACGATTGCGACCGCTATCAAGACGACTGTGCCGAACCCGCCCACTGCCGCGACCTCCTCCCCGTCTTCCGACCGATCCTTCCGCCCTTCCGCGATCCGAACCATCCGGAGCCCGGCGACCGCCGGGCCTTCGGGTCTCTTATGCTCAGCTGAACGGCGAGCGCCGCGAGCCGCCCCCGCAGGAAGAGCCGCCGAAGGAAGGGTCGGACCCGCTTCCGGGCGCGCGGAACAGCGAGATCCTCACCCGGGAAGAACGGCCCCCGCACGCCGGGCACTCTTCCGCCCCCTCGTCGGAGAGGCGCTTGTACGCCTCGAACTCCTTCCCGCACGATTCGCACCGGTACTCGTAAAGCGGCATCGATTCGATCCTCCCCTTTTTCAGCCTTCCGGAACGCCGAGCTTGCGCAGAATGTCTTCCATCAGGCACCACTTCGTGAAACCGGACTGCAGCAAGTTGAGCCCCACAAAGGCGGTGAAGAGAAACCAGTACCTGCTGACGTACAGCCCCAACCCCAAGCTCAGGAGCACGAACGTGCCCGCAATCACACGGATCCATCGTTGAACGGTCAACGCTCCCTCCTTTAAGAAAAGCCCCCTTGCCCCCCCAGTTGGACGGGCCCCGCAAGCCGTTGCGGTGAAGGCGACCTTCCTGATCGATCAAGCATAAACAATGCCGCAACGCTTGCCCGGACGTCGCCGAACTCCCACCAACCGTTTTTCAGCATTATTTCATGCATGGACACCCTGGATACGGCCCGAACCCGGGCCCGCCCGAGGAAGCGCGGCACCCTCCTTATGCAACATAATGTGTCACATGTTGCGGTCGCGGTCAAGCCCGAGCCGCTTCATCTTCCTCCAGAGCGTCGACCGGTCGATCCCGAGGGCGGACGCGGCGGCCCCGCGGCGCCAACGGTTCGTTTCGAGGGCGCGCTGGATCCGGGCCCGTTCTTCGGCGTCGTCGCTCGCCGGATCGACCTCACCGGCGGCCCCCGGGAAGACGAGCGCCTCCGCGCCGACGGAGCCGACGGCCTCCCCGCCGCTCCGGGGGCGGCAATGCTCCAGCACCTCCTCGGACAGATCCGTCGCCGAGAGGACCGCTCCCCGCGCGCAGACCGCGGCGCGCTCGAGCACGTTCTCGAGTTCGCGCACGTTTCCCGGCCACGGATAGTCCATCAGGCACCGCATCGCCTCCGGCGAGACCGCCCGCACCCGGTCGAGCCCGCGGCCTCGAAGACGCTTGAGGACGTGCGCAACGAGCAGGGGGACGTCTTCCCGCCGCTCGCGAAGCGGAGGGATGGCGACGGGAATGACGTGGAGCCGGTAGAAGAGATCCTCGCGGAACCGGCCGGCCTTCATGGCGGCCTTCAGGTCCCGGTTGGTCGCCGCGATCACCCGGACGTCGACGATCCGGGTCCGGTTGCTCCCCACGCGTTCGAACTCGCGCTCCTGGATCACGCGGAGCAGCTTCACCTGCATTGGTAGCGAGACGTCCCCGATCTCGTCCAGGAAGATCGTGCCGCCCTGCGCGGCCTCGAAGCGGCCCGGCCTGTCGGCGATCGCCCCGGTGAAGGCACCCTTCTCGTGCCCGAAGAGTTCCGACTCCAGAAGCGACTCCGAAAGCGCCGCGCAGGTCACCTTGACGAACGGAGCGTCCCTCCTGGGGGAGAGGTCGTGAATGGCCCGCGCGAACAGCCCTTTCCCGGTGCCGCTCTCCCCCATGATGAGGACGGTGGAATCGGTGTCCCGGATCGTATCGATCAGGTCGAAGATGCGGCGGACCTGCGGGGCCTTTCCGACGATGCCGCCGAAGGGGAACTTCGACCGCCTCTCTTCGGCGATCCGCTCGATCTCGAGAAAGCTGCGGAACGAGAAGACGAAGCCGAGCCGGCGGCCGGCGGGGTCCGCAAGGAACGCCCAGCTCGCGCTGATCGGAACGATCCGGCCGTCGGCGCGCACGAGCGTCCCCTCGACATCGGTCCGCGGCTTTCCCCCTTCGGTCAGATCCCCCATCGGGCAGTCGTGCTGCGCCGGTCCGAAGCTGGCCTTCAGGACCTGCCGGCAGTCCTTCCCGGCGGCCTCGGAGGCGGAGATCCCCAGCAGCCGCTCGGCGGCCCGGTTGAACGAGGAAATGCGGTAATCCCGGTCGACCGTGATCACGGCTTCCCAGATGCTGTCCAGGATCGCGGCGAACTTGCGTTCCGGGTCGAGCGCGGCGTCGGGCACGCTGTCATGCAACGGATTGTCGCGCTCCATGACGGGAATTATAGCAGAACGGGAGACGTCTGTCGGGTTGCTCGCGGGCTCCCCGGCCCCTCTACATCCCGACGTCGCCTTCCCGGGAACCCCGTTTCGAAATACAATGACCGAAACCGGATCCGGGGGGTCCATGACACGGCGAATCGCGCTTGCCGCGGTCCTCGCGGTGCTGCTGTTCCCTTTGCGCCCCGCGTTCGATCGCCCGGCGCGGGCGCAGACGCTCACTTTCGCCGTGGGAGGTGCGTCCACCGAATTCGCCTTCTGGGAGAAGCTCGCGCGCGAGTTCACCGCCGAGACCGGGATCGACGTCGAGCTCCTGCGCCAGCCGATGGACACCTCGCTCAGGCGGCAGAACCTGGTCATCGCGCTTGCGGCGCGCAAGCGCGATCCGGACGTCTTTCTCATGGACGTGGCGTGGCTCGCGCAGTTCGCCGCGTCGCGCTGGCTTGCGCCCCTGGACCCGATCCTCGCGAAGGGAGGGTGCGCGGACCGGAACGATTTCTTCCCGCGGATTCTCGCGGAGGTCGACACGTTCGACGGCGCCCTGGTCGCCCTTCCCGTGTACGTCGACGCGGGCCTTCTCTATTACCGGCGCGACCTCCTGCGCGAATACGGCCTCGGCGAACCGCCGCGGACGTGGGACGAGCTCGTGCGGGACGCGGAGACGGTGCAGAAGGGCGAGCGGAGCCGCCGCCCCGGATTTTTCGGCTTCGTCTGGCAGGGAGCCCAGTACGAGGGGCTCGTCTGCGACTTCCTCGAATTCGCCGGAAAGGGCGGCGGGTTGGCGGTGGCCGGCGGATCCGTGTCGGTCGACACGCCGGCGAACCGGAAGGCACTTCGGTTCATGCGCGACCTCATCCACCGGTACCGCATCTCCCCGCCGAGCACCTACACCGAAATGAAGGAGGAGCAGACGCGGCTCTACTTCCAGGAGGGCAACGCCCTCTTCGAGCGAAACTGGCCCTACGCGTGGCTGCTCCACGAAGCGAAGGGGTCCCCCGTCCGGGGCCGGGTGGGCGTCGCGCCCCTTCCGTCGTTCACGGCGGGAAAGGGAGTCTCGACCCTGGGCGGCTGGCACGCCGGCATTTCGCGCTTCAGCGACGCGAAGGCCGAAAGCGAGAAACTCCTCTGTTTCCTGCTTTCGTACGGGGTCCAGAAGGAGCTGGCCCTGCGCCTGGGCTGGAACCCCGGACGCCGGGACGTCTACCGGGACCCCGAGGTCCTCGCGCGGCTGCCGTATTTCCGTACGCTGCGGGCGGTCTTCGAAGACGCCCGGCCGCGCCCGGTCGTTCCGTACTACACGCAGCTCTCGGCGATCCTCCAGCGGCACCTGAATGCCGCGCTCTCGGGCGCCTCCTCCCCCGGAGAGGCACTGGCCGCCGCCCAGCGGGAGATGCAGGCCGTCGTCTCCCGGTACCGCGTCCGGTAAGCGGCGGTGGCGGCCCGTCCGGAAAAGAGCTCGCCCCCGGCGGGCGCCGTCGCGGCGGATCTCACACTCGGGGAGCTCGTCCGGGGGTACGCATTTCTCGCGCCGCTGTTCGTCTTCGTGGCGGTCTTCGTCGTCGTCCCCGTGATCGGCACGTTCGCGGACAGTCTGATGCGGGACGTAACGTTCCTGCCGAAAGGGTTCGTGGGGCTCTCGAACTACCGGGCGCTGCCTTCCGACCCGGGCTTTCTCCAGTCGCTGCGTTTCACGTGCCTCTTCACCCTCGCGTCCGTCCCCCTGGAGCTTGCGCTCGGACTCGCCTTCGCGCTCCTGCTCAACCGCCCGTCGCCGGCGCGCGGACTGTTGCGGGCCTGCGTCCTGATCCCGTGGGCCATCCCCGCGGCGGTCTCCGGGAGAGTGTTCCAGCTCGTCTACCGGTACCACCACGGACTGGCGAACGTCCTGGCGGGCAGCTTCGGGCTGGTCGACCATCCGGTGAGCTGGCTCGGAACGCCGGCCCTGGCGTTTGCGTCGCTCGTCGCCGCGGACGCCTGGAAGACCACTCCGTTCGTCGCGATCATTCTGCTCGCCGGACTCTCCGGCATTCCCGAGGACCTCTACCTCCAGGCGGCCATCGACCGCGCCGGCTTCGTCCGCCGGTTCACGCGGGTGACCCTGCCGCTGCTCTCCCCCGTCCTGGTCGTCGCGCTGCTGTTCCGGACGATCGACGCCCTGCGCATCTTCGACCTCGTCTTCGTGCTGACCGGCGGGGGGCCGGGCGGAAGCACCACCTCCCTCTCGCTCTACGGGTTCCGCTTTTTCCTGGGGGGCGACTTCGGATACGGATCCGCGGTTTCCGTGGTCCTGTTCCTGATCGCCTTCTCCCTGTCCGTTCTGTACGTCCGGGCGGGCCGGTTCGGGACCGACGCGCCGTGAGCGAGGAGCGGCAGGTTCGCATCCTGTACCGGGCCGGTTCCCTCGCGATGGCGGCCTTCTCGCTGGGACCGGTGCTCTACATGGTCCTGTGCGCCGCCAGCCGGCGTCCCGATTTCCTCTCGCCGGGCGTCGGATTCGCGCCGACGACCGCCCATTTCGCCGCCGTCCTGCGCACGACGTCGCTGCACTTCCCCGCGTACGTGCGCAACAGCCTGGTGATCTCCGCGGCAAGCGCCGCGCTGTGCGTAGGGGTGGCCGCCCCGGCCGCCTACGCCGTCACACGCCTGTCCCTGCCCGGGCGGGCGGCCTTTCTCATGGCCGTCCTGGCGGTCTCGCTGTTCCCGCCGGTGTGCCTGGTCGGCTACCTGTTCCGGGTCATGGCGGAGCTGGGCTGGATCGATACGTACCCGGCGCTCATCCTCCCGTACACCGCCTGGATCCTGCCGCTGTCCCTGTGGATCCTCACGAGTTACTTCGCCCAGGTGCCGAAGGACCTCGACCGCGCCGCCCTGCTCGACGGGTGTTCCCGGCTCGGCGTCCTGCGCCGCGTGATCGTCCCGGTGGCCGCCCCGGGCATCTTCTCCACCGCGCTGCTCGCGTTCATCTTCGCCTTCAACGAATTCCTGTTCGCTCTCATGCTGACAACGGACCAGGCGGCCCGCACGGTTCCGGTGGGCATCGCCCTCTTCGAGGGACTGCACGGCGAGGTTCCGTGGGGCCCGGTCATGGCCGCGTCGACCCTGGCAACCGTCCCGGTCATCCTTCTCGCGCTTCTCTTCCAGCGCCGGATCATCCAGGGACTCACCCGGGGGGCGGTGAAGGGATGAACCTCTCCTTCCGCGGCGTGACGAAGACGTTTTTCTCCATGCGGGGCAGGGTCGCGGCGGTGAGCGCCGTGGATCTTGCGGTCGCCGAAGGGGAACTGTTCGTCCTGCTCGGTCCGAGCGGGTGCGGAAAATCAACCCTCCTCAACCTGGCCGCGGGGCTCGTGAAGCCGACCTCGGGCGAGATCCGGTTCGGCGGGACCGTGGTCGCCTCGAGGGAACGGAAGGTCTTTCTCCCCCCGAAGGAACGGAACGTGGCCATGGTCTTTCAGAGCTACGCCCTCTATCCCCACCTCACCGTTTTCGAGAACATCGCCTTCCCGCTTCGCGTGGCGGGAGAGCGGAAGGGCGACGCCGACGCGGCGGTGGCCCGGACGGCGGAAACGCTCGGGATCGCGGACCTGCTGCACGCCAGGCCCGCGGAACTGTCCGGGGGGCAGCGCCAGCGCGTGGCCATCGCCCGGGCCATCGTCCGCAAGCCCGCGCTCTTCCTCCTCGACGAGCCCCTCTCCAATCTCGATGCGGGCCTGCGGGCCTCCACGCGCAGCGAGCTCAAGCGCCTTCAGCGGGAGCTGGGCGTCACCACCCTGTACGTCACCCATGACCAGACCGACGCCATGGGCCTGGGGGACCGGATCGCGCTGCTCCGGGAGGGGCGGATCGTTCAGACCGGGAAGCCGGAAGACCTCTACGAGCGGCCGGAAACGCCGTTCGCGGCCGCCTTCATCGGCTCGCCGCCGATGAACCTCGTGCCGGCCTCCCTGCTCGACGAAGGCGAGGAGACGGTGCTCCGCGCCGGGGAGATCCGGCTGCCGCTCGCCCCCGAGCGCGCACGGCAAGCCAGGCAGGCGGCCTCGGGAGAGGTCGTCGCGGGGATCCGGCCGGAGCGGATCCGGGTCCGCAAAGCGCCCGGGGAAGGCGGGGTCACGGGTACGCTGGCAGCGGTGGAAAACCTGGGGCGGGAGTCGCTGCTGCACGTCCTGGCGGGCGGCCACCGCCTGTCCGTCCTCTGCGAGGACAAGTCGCTCGGCGAAGGCGACGCCGTGGCGCTCGACATTCCGCCGGATGCCGTCCACGTCTTCCGAGCGAAGGACGCCTGAGGGAACCTGGCGGTCCGCGGAAGCGCCGCCTACGTTCCGCGGAGCGCCTGGTCCAGGTCGCCCAGGATGTCGTCGATGTGCTCCAGCCCCACCGACAGCCGGATGTAGTCGTCGGTGACCCCCGTGGCGAGCCGCTCCTCCGCCGACAGCTGCTGGTGGGTGGTCGATGCCGGGTGGATCACGAGGCTCTTGGCGTCGCCGATGTTGGCGAGGTGGGAGAGAAGCTTCACGCTGTCGATGAACCGCCTGCCCGCCTCCATCCCCCCCTTGATGCCGAACCCGAGGATCGCGCCGTACAGGCCCCTGTGGTGGTACGCTTTCGCCAGGGCGTGCTGCGGATGGTCGGGGAGCCCCGGATAGTTCACCCACGTCACGTTGGGGTGCGTCGAGAGGAACCGCGCCACCGCGATCGCGTTCGTGCTGTGCCGCTCCATGCGCAGCGGGAGCGTTTCCAGGCCCTGGAGGAAAAGGAAGGCGTTGAAGGGGGACATCGCCGGCCCCAGATCGCGCAGCAGCT
>CAYWOT010000060.1:2298-11110 GCA_964459975.1 uncultured bacterium | reverse complement strand
GGGTATGAGTTTCGAAGTCGATCCCGATTGGTGGAAGGAACTCTTCGACGAAGTGTACTTGAAGACCGACGCCCGCTCGGTCTGCGACAACGACGTCACCCGCCGGGAGATCGATCTTCTCCTGGAGCTGCTGCCTCTCTCCCCGCGCCACGAGATCCTCGACCTGTGCGGAGGCCACGGGAGGCACAGCATCGAGCTTGCCCGCCGCGGATTTCCGAACTGCACCGTCTTCGACTACTCGCAGTTCCTCGTAGACAAGGGAAGGGCCGAGGCGCAGGAGCGGGGGATGGGAATCCGCTTCGTCCAGGGCGACGCCCGCGACACCGGGCTCCCGCCTGCGCGGTTCGACCGGGTCCTGATCCTGGGAAACTCTCTGGGGTACCTGCCGCCGCCGGAGGGAGACCGGCGGATCCTCGCCGAAGTGATGCGCACCTTGAAGCCCGAAGGGATGCTGCTCCTCGACGTCGTAAACGGAGCCGTTCTGAAGAGCCGTTTCACGCCGGCGGCCTGGCACGAGATCGGGGAGGACCTGGTGGTGTGCAGGACGAGAACGCTGGACGGAAAGATGGTGCGGACGCGGGAGCTGGTGTTGAGCAAGAAGACCGGGCTGATCCGGGACCGCTCCTACTCGCTCGCGATCCACGACCCGGAGTCGATCAAGCGGCTGCTCTCAAAGTTGGGGTTTTCCGACGTGAAAGTCACCGGCGACTTTTCCCCCTTCGAAAGAAAAGGGGACTTCGGGTTCATGAATTTCCGGATGATCGTGACCGCGGCAAAACCTTAAAAGAAAGGCCTTCCCGCTTCCCGGTGGCCTAAATAAAGACCGGGACGCCGCCCTTCCAAGGTATGAAGCCCCCGCTCTTCGTTGCCCCGACGGCCCTACGCCTTCGCGCCTTTCCCGTCGCGCAAGGCCTTCGCCATTTTCAGCTGGTCGTCCAGGGCCTCCAGGGCGCGGTCGAGCGCCTTCTTCGTCGTCTCGCACCACGTGATCCGCTGGTCGATCGTTCTCACGACGACCTCGTCGTCTTTCGCCGCCTGCGCACGGACCTCCTCGGACCCGCCTTCGAAGATCGTCTTCAATGCGGAGGACAACCCGGCATACCGCTTCGACAGGGCCGCCTGAATTTCGCGCCCCGCCGCATCCATCGGAGAGTACGAGCGATCGCCCTCCGGGCTGAAGAACTGGACTTCCTCATACCGGGGAGGCTCGATCCTTGCGTGCTTGAGCAGCATTTCCGCAAGCGCCTCCCGGACTTCCTCGGCGTCGCGCTCGATGGCGTTCCATCCGGTTTCCATGGTGTGTCCCTCCAGAAGATTCCCGTAACAAGACCCGGGAGGCCGCGGCGGTCCGCGCCTCTTTTCCCAGGATCGTCGGCAGCGGGAGTCGGATTTTTTTTCAACCGGCGAACGAGCGATCGAGAGCAAAAGAAGCGCGATTCCGCAGGCCGGTCGGGTTCCCATGATACCACAGCCGTCTCGGTGTTTCCCCGGCAAGGCAATCCGCCCGCGCCGCGCCGCCTTCGCCGGCCGCTGCACGCCCCGGATCGCGCAAACGATACGGTCACGCGTTTCCGATGGTCCGGCGGAAGAGGCGGCCTTCGGCTTTTCCGTGCGTCCTACCGGCTCTTCCGTTTTTCCGGCACGTCGTATTTCTTCAGGTATTCTTTTCCGGTCGGAGCGATGGAAAACTCGTTCGGCCTGCCGACGAACAGGTATTCCCGGACGAAATTCCTTCTCTCCAGGTCGCCCAGGTGCTCCTTCACGCGTTGAGCGGAAATGTCCAACGTCTCGCCGATGACGATCGCCGTCTTTCGGCCGGATTCCGTGGGGTCGGCCAACACCTTCAGAATTTCGATCTCGGTTTCTCCCAAGACGGGCTGGGCAGCGGCCCGAGGCTTGGGTTTCCCGTCGACCGCCGGTTCTTCCGGTTTGCGTATCCGCGCAGTCTCCGGTGTTGCCGGTTTGCTCGCCGGGGGCTCTTGTTCGCGTGATCTTTTCGCTTCCGCGTCTCTTGCCGCAGGTTTTTCCGCCGCGGGGGCTTTCGGTGCGGGTTCCTTTTCGGCGGGCTCTCCTGCGGCAGGCTCTTTTCCCGCAGGTTCTCCCGCTTCCGGCTCGCCCGCCGGTTCCCGCGGCTTTTCGGCCTTCCGGCCGTTCCGCGGCGGCTGCGGTTTTTCGGAAGGTCGGGCTTCCCTGCTCTTCTTGCCCCCGATGGCTTCCATATCCATTTCGAGTTTCGGCCACCACAGGTCGAACGTGCTCCTCAGCCGGTCCGCGCTGAGCTTCATCTCCACCATGCTGGCATTGATCGTTTCCACGATCCGACACACCCCGGCCTTCTCGTACGCGGCGGACGGAAACTGCGCAAGCGGCCCCTCGGCCAGTTCGGCCCGGTCGACGCCCACGAGCAGAGGAATCACTTTCGCCACATCCAGGTGTTGCGAGAGAACGCCGGCCTCGAAGTTCATCCACGGCGCTTTGCCCTCGCCCGGAACGATGCACAGAATCCCGAACGACGATCGGGCGAGCTCGTTCAACACGGCGGCCATCCACCCCGTTTCGGTCCGGGTTTCCTCCGGCGGAACGTACGTTTCCGCCGCCTGGATCACCGACGGAATCCAGTCCCCGAGCGCCGTCGCGATCCGGTGCCCGGTCTTGCCCGCCCAACTGATGAATATCTTCAACGCGGTCCGCCCGCCTCGAGCGCCCTGCGCGCACCTTCGAGGATGTCTTTGGCAAGCGGAGCGCTCAAGTCCGCGCCGCTCACCACGTCCGTGAACCGTCTCCTGCCGTCGTCGTCCAGTTCGTCCAGGTCGTAGATGCGCATCGCCGCCCGCACGTACACGCAGGCCAGCTCGACGGCGTCCTCGAAAAAGTCCACGTAGCGCCGGTTCCCGACGATCTCGTCGCACATGGCCCGCTTCTCTTCGGATGCATCTTTCGGAGGGACGAGATCGATGTTGTCGCGTTTTTTTTCCCGGCCGTCCCGGGCAAGCGCCTCATAGGCCTTCACGTACGGTCCCACGTTGTCGATGAGTCGCAGCATCGTGAGAAGCCCGTCGACCCAGTCCTCGATCTCCTCCTCCGCAGGCATCACCGCGTGCGCTTCGACGAACGCCTTCTGGAGAAGGTACCGGAGCCAGACCTGTGCATTGGCTCCCAGCCCCGGCGAGATGTCGCACCACTGGTTGAAGCCCCCCGCGCGGAAATCGGGGTCGCCCACCATCCGCCGGTAGGCGAACACGTCCTGGAAGATCTCGCACTCCCGGTGCTTCTCCCGGGCGTCCCCCCGCTTGTAATAGGGGCCGGCGATCAGGTTGACTACCGGGTGGACGATCTGGTCCGCCGCCATGTGGGTCAGGTAGCCGCACACGAAGGCGAACTTGCGGTGGTCCTCCTCGTCCCACTCCTCCTTTTCGATGGACGATTCCTTCCAGATGATCTCGATCATCTTCAGCGGAAAGAGGTTGGGGGCTTTCGAGTGCATCTGATACGACCACTGGTCGACCCCCATCGGCTTGTCCGACTGCCGCAGGAGCAGGTTCTTCAAGCCCCTGGCCACGCTTTCGTAGTACGGAAGATCGGGGCCGAGCGCCCCCAGGTTCATGCACGTTTCGTACGCCGGATCGTCGACCGGGAAGGGCAACCCGCTGAGGGACGCGCCCGTCCGGAACCGGTTCCGCACCTCCCGGGCGATCAGCATGTGAACGATGCTCGCGGGCATGCGGTTCCCTCCTGCTCGGCGATCCGGATGCGAAAGGGAAATCGCCGCCGGTTTCCCTACCGGGGGATGGAGTCGATTTTGCCGAGCCGCCGGGTGCCCCGGGATCGGGAAGCGCCTTGTTCCTGATCCTTATCGGCGAAAGGCGTCTTGCGCATTAAGGAAGGCAACTCGCTCATGATCGATCCTAACGAAGACGCCTGAGTCCGCCGATATACATTGTAGACCCTGACACCGATCAGGAGGCACCCATGGTCGGCGGCACGAAAGACACGAAACGAGCCACGGCAGCGAACAAAGCGGCGGAAAGCACGCGCGTGATGGGGGCGTCCCGACGTGCGATCGCGCTCTCCGCATTGATCCTTCTCTGGACCGGACTCCTGATCTACGCCAACAATACGAAGGATATCGCCGGTCTGGGCCTTCCCGGGGCGTTGGCGATCGGCACCAGTTTGCTCGTCGTCGTCAAATATCTCGAGAAAGGCAATCACGCGACCGACCGTGCGGAACACGTCGAACAAGGAGCCGCCGCGGAAGAGAAGGCCGGGGAGTCGCTCGATTCGTTTCACCAACGCCTTCGGGAAAGTCCGAGGGAAGGCGAAGGGAGTCGAGATCAAACGCCTCAAGTACCTGCCGGAATTCCTGGACCGGCTCCCCCCACGTCTGACCATCCCGGAGGCCGGACGGATCGATAGCCGCGTGAAGGCGGCAGGAAGTTCGGCGCGCGGAAGCGCACCTTCTGCCCTTTGCCGGCATTGCTTACCTCATTCGTCAGGACGTCGAACCCCGCCAGGGAACGCAAGCCGAGCATCCGAGCGGCACAGCGCAAGGCCGGTCCTATCGCTTCGAGACGTACGGGTTTCCGCGGATGTAGAAGCGAAGCAACCTTTTCGCCCATCGCCCGGCGTACTCCACCCCGACCCGCGGTCGCTTGACGATCTCCCGGGGTCCGGGCCCCGACGCGTCGGCGATGTGGAACTCCCCGCCCGTGAGATCCCGGCCGTTCAGGCTCCCGTCGATGCGCATCGCCTTGCACAGCCGCCCGGGGCCGTGCGTGGGACCCGAGACGTTCCTCACCGGTTCGACCGCCCGCAGCAGCACCGCCGAGGCATGACCTTCGCGCTCGGTGACGACGTTCATGCAGTGGTACATCCCGTAGACCAGGTATACGTAGGCGTGGCCCGGCGGGCCGAACATGACGCTCGTCCGGTTCGTATACCCCCGGGACGAATGCGCGGCGAGGTCGTGCGGCCCCAGGTAGGCCTCCACTTCCACGATCCGGCCGATCCGTTCCACTCCGCCTGATGCATGAACGAGGAGCTTGCCGAGGAGGTCCCGGGCGACGGCTATGGTGTCCCGGTCATAAAACGAGCGCGTCAGGATTGTCATGGTCCATCCGGCGCGCGGCCGTCAGGCCGCCGGATCGCGCGGCCCGTCATCCCTTTTCACCGCGACCCGCTTTCCTTCGCGACGCAATTTCCATTCCTGTCGATGGGATGACGGTACAATGAAAACCAATCGATGCCACGGCGGAAGGCCGACGCACGGAAGTCGGCTGGAAGAAGGGGCGGTGCCGGCACCGGATCGCGAAATCGGACCTCAAGGGAGTATTCTGATAGGGGTCCCATCGGGGACGAGATTCCAGATCTCGACCATTTCCTCATTGGAGACGGCGATGCATCCCCTCGTCCAGTTGAGCTCGGCTTGATAGGTGCCGAGATCTTCGAACCCTGCCGGCAAGCCATGGATCAGGACTTCTTCGCCGGTCTTGACGCCCAGCTTCCTCGCCATGCGGATGTCGGAAGCATTGGGGTAGGAGATATGGAGCGCTTTGTAGAAACGGCTGTGGGGATTGCGTCCGTCGATCACGTAGTTCCCCTCGGGAGTCCGGTCGTCTCCCCGACGGACTCGCCGGCCCGGCCTCCTGCCGACGGCAACCCTGTAGCTTTTGAGGATCTTGCCGTCGTGCAGCAGGAGAAGGAGTTTCTCCTCCTTGAGCACCACCACCTTGTCCGCATGGATCGGTCCGGCGGCATATGCCGCGGAGGATACCAGGAGAGCCGACAGGAGGCCGAGCGCCGCAATCCTGGCAATCGTGCTCGTTTTCATAAAGGTGGAATGTACGGAAAACCGTTCCCGGAGTCAATCGGACCATGCTGAGGCGTTCGATATTCCTGGCATCCGTGGCGATCCTCTTCTCCCTTTCCATCCTTCCCTGTTCGTTCGCCGCCGAGCTGCAAGGGAAAGACACGGTCATCGGCAGGGCGAGGGCCTACCTGGTCCAGCCCGGCGAATCGCTCCTGGAGATCGCCCGGCAGCACGACCTCGGCATCGGGGCGATCTCCGCGGCAAATCCCGGCGTCGATCCGTTCGTCCCCGATGCGGGGACCCGGATCCTTTTGCCCACCGAATGGATTCTTCCGGACGCGCCGAAACGGGGCGGAATCGTCGTCAACGTGGCCGAGATGCGTCTGTACCTGTTTTCGCCCGATTCTCCGCGAACCGTGACGACCTTCCCGATCGGCATCGGCGACGTGGGATGGAGGACCCCGGTCGGGAGGTTTACCGTCATCCAGAAGATCAAGGACCCCACCTGGCATGTTCCGGAGTCCATTCGGAAGGAGCGGCCCGAGCTCCCGGCCGCCGTGCCTCCCGGACCCGACAACCCGCTGGGGAGTTACGCGCTGCGCCTCTCGAACCCGACGTTGCTGATTCATGGCACGAATCATCCGTGGGGGATCGGGGCGCGCGTCAGTCACGGATGCATCCGATTGTACGAGAAGGACATCGCCCTGCTGTTCGAAATGATCCCGATTAGGACGCGGGTATCCATCATCGACCAGCCCGTGAAGGCGGGAACCATCGGAGATCGCATCTACCTTCAGGTCTACGACTACCAGAAAGGAAGGGACCTGTATCGCAAGGCGCTGAAGGTATTGAAGGCGAAGAACCTGATCCGCCGCGCCGATCTCAGCGAAACGCGGAGGGCGTGCCGGGAGCAAACCGGTCTTCTGGTCGACGTGACGAGATAGAGGATTCCCGCGACGGGGACCTTCGAGGTGCGCAGGAGACCTGGAGCAAGGTTCGCTCTGTTGCTGAAAAAAAAGGCATCCTGTTCGGCGCGGACGAAAAGTGAATGCTGGAACGGGCCCGGTGGGTGTTTCCACAAATCAACCTGAACATTCCGCAAGATAATCCACATGAATTCCGCAAGTCCTGTGGATTCCGAACTTAGACGGAAGATACCATTTCCAAAGCATATTCTTTCATTCGGTGGAACTCGTAGTCCCGCGATCCAAATAGGAAAACCTCACATTTTGGGGATACAATCCTCGCCTCGTCCTCGAAGACGAAAAGAAGCCGTGACTTGGTTCGCGTTGACCCCAAGCGCCCCTCAAGCTTCGGAAAGAGACGCAGAATGTGGAGAATAAGGTTCCAGGGACTTCGAGGGGCAAAATCACGGATTGGAAGGATCGCAACGTGGTATGTTGCAGGCATACCGGCAGCGGGATCGGGAGGAAGTCGCGCTTTTACGGGGCGGCACCGAAGAAGGCCCTGGAGCGGGCTGAAGCGGGATCAAGCCTTGGCATTCCGGGAACCGGCGCAGGGGTACACCACTCTAAAGCACGCAGAGGAAAACAGGAGGGAGAGCCGATGAGAGAACGGATCGGTAGGCTCCGGAACGGGAGCATGCGGTTCGCCTTGTTCGCAATCGTGGGGGCGGTCCTGCTCGCGACGATCCCCGCGGAGGTGTCGTATGCCAAGTCGGCCGGGGAGATCGACGCGAGCGTCGACGCCTGCCTCCAACGGTTCTACAAGCAGGTCAAGGGTGCGAAGGAGTTTGCCAAGACGGCGAAGGGGCTTCTCGTGATGCCGAACGTCGTCAAGGCGGGATTTTTCATCGGCGGGCAATACGGGGAGGGAGCGCTGCGCGTGGGGGGAAAAACCGAGGGATATTACAACCTCATCGCGGGTTCCTACGGACTTACGTTCGGCGGCCAGTCGCAGGACATCATCATCGCCTTCATGACCAAGGAAGCGTTGAAACAGTTCGAGGATAGCCACGGCTGGGAGGCCGGGGTCGACGCAAACGTCGCGATAATCAATGTGGGGGCGGGCGGCGACGTCAGCACGGTCACGGCCCAGAATCCGGTCGTCGGTTTCGTCTTCGACACGAAGGGCCTGATGGCGGACATCTCGCTGAAAGGGGCAAAGTTCACGAAGCTGAAGAAATGACGGGGTCGCCGTGATCCAAGGCGGCCGGTCCGTGGTCAAGGCAACAAAGGGGTAACGCGCTACGCGGTCCGCAAAGGAGATTCGGCCATGGCGGTCGCAAGGAAGATCCGGAAGGTATGGCGGGCCACCCCGGTGACGGAAGGGGCCGGCGTCCATCTCAGGAGGGTCTTCGGGTACCAGGAGGTCCCCCAACTCGATCCCTTTCTGCTCCTCGACGACTTCCGTTCGGACGACCCGTCGAAGTATCTCCCCGGTTTCCCCTGGCACCCGCACCGGGGAATCGAGACGATCACCTACATGATCGAGGGGACCGTGGAACACGGCGACAGCCTGGGGAACCGCGGTGTGATCTCGCCCGGCGACGTCCAGTGGATGACCGCGGGAAGCGGCATCATCCACCAGGAGATGCCTAAGGGAGACCGGAAGGGCCGCATGGGGGGATTTCAGCTCTGGGCCAATCTTCCCGCGTCGCACAAGATGATGGACCCCAGGTACCGGGAAGTGAAGAAAGAGCAGATCCCGGAGGTGGCCCTGGCCGGGAACGTCGTCGCAAAAATCGTCAGCGGCCGTGTGGACGGCGCGCAAGGGCCCGTGCAGGACATCGTGACGGAACCCGAGTACCTCGACGTCACCATGCCGGCAAACGCGGCGTTCCATCACCCGGTAAAGCGGGGACACAACGTCTTCGCCTATGTCACCTCGGGAAGCGCCTTCTTCGACCCCGAGCGGGATCCTTACGGCCGGGATGCGGTGGGAAGCGGCTACTTCGACATGGAGAGGAAATGCCTCTGCGACGCCGGGACCCTTGTTCTGTATGGAGACGGCGAAGAGGTGCAGGTGACCACCGAAGACGCCCCG
>CAYWOT010000060.1:0-2288 GCA_964459975.1 uncultured bacterium | reverse complement strand
GGTACGGTTTCTCCTCGCTTCCGGAAAACCGATCGGCGAGCCGGTGGCCTGGTACGGCCCCATCGTCATGAACAGTCGGGACGAGCTTCGGACCGCCTTTGAGGAGTACGCCGGAGGGACGTTCATCAAACATCGCTGACGCGTCAGCCGGAAATCTCGCACGACCGTTGTATGCAAGAGGTTTTTGCGGTCGGTACGAAACGCAATATCAGAGCGCATCCGGGGACAGGTCAAGGGCGTTCGCTTATTCGTCGTTCACGTCCAGGCGGGTCACGATCTGCTTTGCCTCCTCCGCCATGATCCACCTCTTCTGCCCCAAGATCGTTCCGAGGAACCGGTGGGGCCGGCCGGAAACATTGTCTCTCGACTGCTTCTCCGCGAGACCCTGCTGGAGCTGCTACGGGCCGCGTGGCCGCGGAGATACGCGATGCTGCCGACGTGACGAGCGTCAAGTCGCGGAGCGGATTTCATTGTTCCACTGTATTGCAACGCGGCGTTCCCGGCCACGACGTACTCCGCATGGCCTTCGCCGCAGCGGCAAACGCGCCACGGGCGAGCGCAACATTCCCTCTCCACCCGGTGTTCCCCTGACGGAGGACACACGCCTCATTCCACCGCATCGGGCGCGGCGCCGTTCCCTCCAGTTCCGCCGGGTCCTACTCGGGCAGCTTACGACAGAACTTCCGTGCAAAGCAGTCGGTCCTGCTCCGCTCCACCCGATTTTTGGCGTCGTTCAGGCAGTCCATGACCGCCCACACCCCGATCCCCCTGTGTGCGACAACCCCACCTGGGCCGGCAGCCGCATTCTTCAGGGGGGCGGACGGTGGGCTCCCTGATCCGTAGATCAGACGGAAATGCCTCCTTGAAGGAACATCGACCTCGGACTCTCTGGTTTGCCGGGACACCGCCGAAACACAGTTGCGGATGGCCTGAATCCTTTCAGATGTCCTGTCCCTCCACCTTTCCATAGGGCACCTCCTTCACCATGCTCAGACAGACTGTTGGGTGCCACCTCCTTCTGGAACGAATTCCAAGGGGTGGGAACGGACGCCCGTCCTTTCCGGTTCCAATGATGACGAAGGACGGGTGACAGATCGGGGGCGGATTCGAACGAACGCGGAGTGGATTACCGGATAAGCCGCGCAGAACGAGTGCGCAAGACGAGGTGAAACGACACCCCAACGGAAAGGGATACTCTGGTCAACGGGTCGTGCCATAAAGACCCTCCCGGAGAGTCAGGCAGACCGGTTACCAGAACAACAAACCCCTCTGAAGCAAACGCGAACACTTCAGCTTCGCGTTATTTTGACGGTAATCCATGTCACAGCCCCGGTCAAGTCCTTTTCCCTCACGGGAAGTCCGGTCTCTGCGCGGCTCCGGAGCTCCGTGGACGGCGATCCCGGGTCCGCCGTTTGACAAGAAACCCCACTCCCTCCGGACGCCGGAGATCGTGCTTTCGGATCCGTCCGAAGATCCGCCGCCGTCTAACATATAGGTGAATTCGGGTATTCGGCGTGACAGAACGGAGACGACGATTCCCGGTATTTAAAACAGGAGGTAGCCATGGGTGCTGATTTGGTCATAACGAGAAAACAGGGACGGGTCGGCGTAATCACCTTGAACCGTCCCGAAGCCAAGAACACGTTTACCCTACCGTTCGCACGCGACCTCGACGGGGCGCTTCGGGCCATGGACCGGGACCCGGAGATCCTCGTGGTCGTCGTGAACGCCAACGGCAAACACTTCTCCACCGGCATTTCCTTGGACGAGTTCGACCGAAAGTCGCAGAGGGAATACCGCGATTTCCTGTACGAGATCGACGCGTTCTACCACACGTTGGCGCGGATGAAAAAAGTCACGATCGCCTCGGTTCACGGGCTGGCCCTGGCCAACGGCGCGGGGCTCTCCTTTGCTTGCGATCTGACGGTCGCCGCCGACACCGCCGTCTTCGGCACCACCGCGATCAACGTCGGCTTGATCTGTCTTGGCCCGGCCGCGCCGATGACGAAGATCCTCGGCAAGAAGAAGACGATGGAGCTGGTGTTGACCGGCGACACGATCAGTGCCACGGAGGCCGAAAGGCTCGGCCTCGTGAACCGCGTGGTCCCCGCGCATGAGCTGGAATCCGCCACGATGAAACTTGCGGAAAAGCTGGCGCAGAAAAGCCCGCTGGCGCTTACGATCGGCAAGGAAGGGATCAACCGGCTCCACGGCGCAGCCTACCACGAGGGACTGGACGCGATGGATGACCTCTTCGCCACCCTTTGCGCTACGGAAGACGCACTGGA
>CAYWOT010000059.1:3594-11270 GCA_964459975.1 uncultured bacterium | reverse complement strand
GCCCTGGCCATGCGGAAGATCTCCGCCGACGAACGTGCGGCGCGCGTGAAGGAGTTGTTGTCGATCGTCGGCCTCTCCGGCACGCAGGATGCCGCGGTTTCCTCCCTTTCGTTCTCGGAACGAGCGAGGACGGCTCTCGCGGTGGAGCTTTTCCGGGGTCCGCGGTACCTGTTTCTCGACATGCTTCTCGCCCATGCGGGACCGGCCTGGGTGAACAAGCTGGGAGGGCTGCTGCGGGCCCTGGCGAAGGAAGACCGGACGATCATCATGATGGAGCGGAATCTTCCGGAGGCCTGGCAGAGCGGAAAGTTCCTCGCCCCCGTCTCCATGGGCCCGTTCCGCCTGCATCGGCTCGACGCCGCGCCGAGAAGCCGGAAAGAGGCGGCGGGGCGTCCGGCGCCGGCGGCTCCGATGCCGGAGACGGCGGGAGGCGGAGAGTGATCGGGCCATCGCTTTGGTGGATCGACTGGGGGCGCAGCCGGGGACCGATGCGGTGGGAGACCGCGATCCGGTTCCTGCTGTGCCTGGTCGCGGCGACCTACCTCCTGGGGATGCTGCTCTCCGGCGGCGTCGACCGCTTCCTCTCCGAACAGTTCACGGTCACCGCCATCCTGCGAAGCGGAGTCCCCGACGAGGAAGGGCAAGGCATCGCGGGAAAGGTCGCCGCGCTGGCCGCGGTCCGCGACGCGCGGTACCGGAGCCCGGAAGAAGCGTGGAACGAGTTCCTGGGGTCCTATCCCGGGCTCGAGTCGCTGCGCACGGGGCGGAAGAGTCCCCTGCCGGGGTATGTGGAAGCGCACCTTCGGCGCGGTGCCATGTCCGAGCAGGGGATCGCCCGGACGCGGTCGGCGCTCGAGCCGCTTCCGCAGGTGGAAAAGGTCCTCGCCGGCGGGTCGCTCATGCCTCGCGTGCTACGTCTGAAGCGATGGGCCGACGCCGTGCTGTGGGGGGGGTTTGCCTTGGTGTGCGCCGTGTTCCTGACCATGGTGGCGATCCAGGAACGGGCCCGCGCGGGAAGGCTCCTTCCGGAGGTCCGGTTCCTCGCCGACCGGGGGATTCCGGGACGCCGCATCGCCTCGCGGCGCGCCGCGGGGGCGTTTTTCGCGGGCGGGTTCCTCGTTCTTCTCGCCTCCGGCGCATCCGGCGCGCTCCTCCACGTAGCCACCGTGCGGTTCCCGCTCCTGCGCGAGGCGGTGGCGCCGGCCGCGGACCTGCTCCGCGTCCCCGCCGTGCTTTACGCGGGGCTGTTCGTCGTGGCCGCCGCCGCCGTCCAGGGGCTTTTTTCGTTCGCCGCGTGGTCCGCGGCCTCCCGGAAGGGCCGATGACCGGGAAGAGGTTGCGCGTCCGATCCTGGATCTGCGTCGCCCTCGTCTCCCTGATCCTGCTTCCGGCCGGGGCCTCCGCCGGAGAAGGCGCCCAGGGCCGGCTCCGGCGCGAAAAGGCGCGTCTGACCGAGATGCGTGAACGGGCGGAAAAGGCGGCGGCGGAACTGAACAAGGCGCTGAAACGGGAGCGCGCTTCGCGCCACAGGGTGGACGAACTCCAGCAACGGCTGTCGCGCCAGCGGAGGCTCATCGCGCGGATCGACGACAAACTGTCGGCGCTTGCCCGCGAACAGGAACGCGCCGAGGCGGAGGTGCGCGCGGTCGAAGCGAAGCGGGCGGACGCCCGCCGGAGAATGGAGAGCGCCGCGGCACAGGCATTCGTCGGCGAGCGGGCAAGCGCGGCGCTTCTTCCGCTCGCGGTGAAACGGGAGCGGATGCGGTACTGGACGGCGATCGTGCTCGCCTCGGAGCAGGACCGGGCCGACCGGCTGGCCGAGCACCAGGAAAAGAAGAAGAATGCCCTCTCCCGGATCGAGCGGCAGGTCCACCTCTCCGAGAAACGGATTTCGCGCGAGAAGAGGGTCGGGGCGTCACTGCTGAGCCAGAGGGCGAACGAGGCGAAGCGCCTCGAGCGGATCCGGGCCGGAAAGGCGCGGAAACAGAAGGAGCTTGAAGCGCTTCGGGCGCGCGTCGCGCGGATGGAACGCCTCGTTTCCCGGATCGAGCGCCTGGCGCGCGAAGCGGAGCGGCGCCGCTCCCGCGGAACGGCGCGGGGCCCCTCCAAGTTCTCGAGCGTCCCGGGAGGGCTGGTTGCGCCGGTCCGCGGCAGGGTCGTGGAGCCGTTCGGGAAGGTGCGGGACCCCGTCTTCGATGTGGAAGTGGAGAACCACGGAATCGAGATCGAGGCTCCCAGCGGGTCGCCGGTCCGGTCGATCGGAAAAGGGAAGGTCGTGTTCTCGGGGACGGTTTCCGGGTTCGGCAACGTGCTCATCATCCAGCACGGCGCGGGATTGTTCTCCGTGTACGGGAAGGCGGCGTCGTTCATCGTCGCCCGGGGGCAGGCCGTCGGCCCGGGGCAGAACATCGGAAGGCTTCCCGAAAGCCCGGCCGGGAAATCGGTGCTATACTTGGAACTCAGAGCGGCGGGGGCCGCCATCGACCCCGCGGCGGTGATCCCCCTGCCCCGGTGAGCGGGTGCACAGGATCGGAGCCTGTTCCGAAGGAGGCAAGCGTACATGATCCGAGGGAAGTGGTGGGGACCTGCCGCCGTCGTCTTCGTGTTCATCGTGGGGTTCCTTTCGGGCAATCTGGTCGGGGACCATCGTGCCGCCCAGGCGAACGTCGTCTACGAGAAGCTCAAGATCTTCGGGGACGTCCTGTCCGCCATCCAGACCAGCTACGTCGACGTGCCGAACATGGACAAGGTCATGGACGGCGCCATCAAGGGAGCGCTCCAGACCCTGGACCCCCACAGCTCCTACCTGACTCCCGATATGCTGAAGCAGGTGGAGGTCGAGACGAAGGGCGCCTTCGGCGGGCTGGGGATTGAAATCGGAGTCAAGGACGGCGTGCTCACGGTGATCGCCCCGATCGAGGACACGCCCGCGTTCCGCGCGGGATTGAAGGCGGGCGACAAGATCGTCAAGATCGAGGACGAATCCACCAAGGACATGTCGGTAATGGACGCCGTCAAGCGTCTGCGGGGCGAACCCGGCACGAAGGTCACGATCTCGATTCTCCGGGACGGGATGGCGCGGCCCAAGGCGTACACGATCACGCGCGCGGTCATCAAGATCCGGAGCGTCAAGGCGAAGGACCTGGGAGACGGGATCGGCTACATCAAGCTCATCCAGTTCCAGCAGGACACCAGCGAGGAGCTGGCGAAGGCGCTCAAGGCGCAGATGAAGCGCAAGGACGGTCTCAAGGGCCTCGTGCTCGATCTCCGCAACAACCCGGGCGGTCTCCTGGACCAGGCGGTCAAGGTGGCCGACGAATTCGTCGGGTCGGGGCTCATCGTTTACACCGACGGGCGTCTCGAATCCCAGAAATTCAAATATTCCGCCCACCGGGAGGGAACGTATCGGGGGTTCCCGATGGTCGTCCTCGTGAACGCCGGGTCGGCGTCCGCGTCGGAGATCGTGGCCGGAGCGCTCCAGGACCACCGGCGCGCCGTCCTCCTGGGGACCCGAACGTTCGGAAAGGGGTCCGTTCAGACGATCCTTCCGCTGGAGGACGGATCGGCCCTGCGCCTCACCACGGCCCGGTATTACACGCCGAACGGCCGCTCCATCCAGGCGAAGGGCATCGAGCCGGACATCGTCGTCCCGAGCGGGCGGGAAGCCTTGAACGGCCACCCCGGACCGATCCGGGAAAGGGACATCGAGGGACACCTCAAGGCGGAGGGAGGACCGGAGGCCGGCGAAGCGCCGAAGCCCGCGGCTCCGCCCTCCGAGGAAATCCAGATGAAGAAGGTGCCCGAGCCGGAAAATCACGGCGGCGGATCGTCCGCCCCGGCGGTCGCAGGGAAAGCCGGCAAGCAACCGGACATCCAGATGGAGCGGGCCGTTCAGCTGCTGAAAGGATGGGAGATCTTCAAGTCCCGCTTTCTCGGCAAG
This sequence comes from uncultured bacterium, assembly GCA_964459975.1. Taxonomy (GTDB): domain Bacteria; phylum Desulfobacterota; class Deferrimicrobia; order Deferrimicrobiales; family Deferrimicrobiaceae; genus CSP1-8. The sequence continues at coordinate 7,330 of CAYWOT010000059.1, read as the reverse complement.
GCGAAGGCGTCGTGACGTGACCGGACGGGAATGAGGCGTCGAACGGGCGGAAGGAGGGAACGGAAGACCGGGAAGCGATGGCGGTGGGCGGTGCTCTTGACCGGCTCCTTCGTCGCGGGGCTTCTCACCGTCGCGGTGGCGACCTTCATGCCCGGGAGCGCGGGCCGGTCCGGCGCGGGGAACCGAACGCGGGAAGAGACGGCCGCGACATCGCTTCGGCCGGGGACCGGGATGGGCAGCGCCCGGGGCGGTCCGTTGCGCGAGCTTCTCCCGTATCGCCTGGCGATCGTGGTGGATGACTGCGGGTACGACCCCACGATGGACGCCGAGTGGCTGAAATTTCCGGAGCCCGTCACCCTGGCGGTCATCCCGTTCGGTCCTTCCTCCCGCCGTCTTGCGCAGGCCGCCCATGCGCGCGGCTTCGGCGTGCTCATCCACGTTCCGATGGAGCCCGAGGGCTCCGTTTCCGACCGCACCGACGGCTTCCGGTTCCGCGTGGGGATGGGCGCGGACGTGATGGGCGCTCTCCTCGATCGGATGATCGCGGAGAATCCCTGGGCGGACGGCGTCAGCAACTACATGGGATCGGCCTTCACCGCCGATCCACACTCGATGGCGGTGTTCGCGTCGCTCCTGCGGACCCGGGGCCTGTTTTTCCTGGACAGCGTCACGTCGACGCGGTCGGTCGCCGTCCGAACCGCCCGGGAGGCGGGGGTCCCGGTCGCGCGGCGCGACGTCGACCTCCGGGCCGGGACGGCACCGGAGGAAATGCGCCGGGAATGGAAGGAGACGCTGGCGCTCGTGAAAGAGAAGGGGACGGCGATTCTCTTGTGCCACGGCGGCAGGGAATCGCTCCGGGTGATCCTCGACCTCGTTCCCGACCTGAAGAAGGAGGGAATCCGCGCCGTGACCGTGGACAACCTGCTCGTGGCGGACGGATCCGGATGAGCGAAGGCCCGTCCGGTTCCTTTTCCCCTCCCGATGCGTTCCGCGGGGGGGAAGGCCCCGCGCGCCGGGCCGTGACCGTGTCGGAACTTACGGCGCGCATCAAGGGGTGCCTGGAGGGGGCCTTCCGCCTGGTCCGCGTCGAAGGCGAGGTGTCGAACTACCGGCCGTATCCTTCCGGGCACCGGTACTTTTCCCTCAAGGATGAAGGCGCGCAGATCCGGGTCGTCATGTTCCGCGGGAGGGACCGCTTCGTCTTCGGGGAAATCCGGGACGGCCGGTCGGCGGTCGTGACGGGATCGGTGGGCGTCTACGAGAAGAAGGGCGAGTACCAGCTCTACGCGCAATCCGTCGAGGTGCGCGGCGTCGGAACCCTGTTGCTCGAACGGGAGCGAACCAAGGCGAGGCTCGCCGCCGAGGGACTGTTCGATCCGGCGCGGAAGCGTCCTCTTCCCCGGTTTCCGGCGCGCATCGGAATCGTTACGTCGCGGCAGGGGGCGGCGCTTCGGGACATGATCCGCATCGCCCGGCGGAGATGGCCGCCGATCGCGATCGCGCTCGCCCCGGCGCTGGTCCAGGGGGAGGGCGCCGCAGCCGACATTGCGGACGCCATGCGGGCCCTCGCTGCGCGCGGCGGAATCGACGTGATCCTCGTGGGCCGGGGAGGGGGTTCGGTGGAGGACCTGTGGGCATTCAACGAGGAGGCCGCCGTCCGCGCGATCGCGGCGTCCCCGGTTCCCACGATCAGCGCGGTCGGGCACGAGACCGATTTCACCATCGCCGATCTGGCTGCGGACCACAGGGCGCCGACGCCGACGGCGGCGGCCCAGATGGCGGTGCCCGACCGGACGGAGGTGCTGGACCGCGTCGGAGCGTCGGTTCTCCGGATGCGCAAGGCGGAGCAGTACCGGCGGGAGACGCTCCGCCGGGAATGGCGGATCGCCTCGGGGGCCCTGGCCGATCCGCGGCCCCTTTTGCAGGCCCGGCGGTACGCGGCGGTCGAACGGACCGACGCCCTCGCCGAGGCTCTCCGCAGCGGCATGCGCGAACGGCGCCAGAAGGCGGCCGACCTCGCCGGGACGGTTCGGCTTCATCCCCCGACCGCCTGGGTCACCCGGAAACGGGGAGAGCTCGCGGTTCTCCTGGAGCGGGCGGGAAGACGAATGGACGAGAAGCGCGGGGAGGGGCGGAGGGCGCTCGAGGTCTGCCTCGGCAAACTCGCCGCCCTCGATCCGCGGTCGGTCCTGGCCCGGGGATACGCGATCGCCGTGCGGAGGGAGACGGGGCGCGCCGTGCGTTCGGCTTCCGAGGTTTCGGCGGGCGACGCGATCGACGTCCGCGTCGCCGACGGCGTGTTCGGGACGGTGGTGGAACGGTGAACCGCACCCGGGCCGTGGCCGTCGCGGCGGCCTTTCTTCTTCTCGTCGCCCTTCCCTGCCGAGGGGAAGGGGTGCCCGGGAGGACCCCGGGGAAGAGGGCCTTCCCCGTCCGGGTGTCCGACAGACACCCTTCCCAGGGAGAGCCGGTGATCGTCGACGCGTCGCCTCCGCCGGGGACCGACAACGCCGTCATGATCTGGAAAGGGCTTACGGTTCCGATGAAGCGGGAGGCGGAAGGGCGCTTCCGGGGGCTGATCGGCGTCGACCTGTTGGAGAAGCCGGGGAAGGCGTTCCTCGTGGTGAGGGCCCGGTGCGGGGGCGAGATCCTGCGGACGAACTTGGCGCTCGCGGTGAAGGCGGGGACGTTCCCGGTCCAGAGGCTTACCCTTCCGAAAGCGATGACGGAATTCGACGGCCCGACGCTCGCCCGGATCCGGAGGGAGGCGGCGCGCCTGAAGGAGCGGTTCGCCCGGGTTTCGTCGCCGCCCGTCTTCCGTTTCCCGTTCCGGCCGCCGGTGCGCGAATATCATCCGAAGGGATTCGGCGCGCGAAGGATCATCAACGGCGAGCCGCGCAGCCCCCACGCGGGCGTGGACGTGGTCCGCCCGGCCGGGACACCGGTCACGGCGATCGCCGACGGCACGGTGGCGTTCGCGGGGACGCAGTTCTTCGGGGGGAATTCGGTGGTTCTCGACCACGGGGCCGGAGTGTTCAGCGTCTACTACCATTTGCAGAAGATCGCGGTCTCGGAGGGGCAGACGGTGTTGCGCGGAGAGGTGATCGGCGCGGTCGGGTCGAGCGGCCGGGCGACCGGCGCGCATCTCCACTTCAGCGTCCGGGCGCCGGGGGGGCGGATCGACCCTTCTTTCCTGTTCGCGGCGTCTTCGCGTTGACCGCCTGCAGTGGCCGAAAATATAATGGGACGATAGCCGGGGGGACGATGGCGGCGAAAGCAAAAGAGGCCACCTTCGAAGAGGCGCTCCGAAATCTGGAGGGAGTGGTGGCGAAGCTGGAATCGGGAGAGGCGGATCTCGAGGAATCGATCCGGCTCTTCGAAGAAGGGATGCGGCTGTCCGCCCTCTGCCAGAAACGCCTCGACGACGCGGACCGGAAGATCGAGGTGCTTCTGCGGAAACCGGGCGGGACGGTGTCCGCGACGGAAGACGAGAGCGACGTTCTGAAGGACGAGGGGTAAAGCGTGCGCGCCCCCGGGGGGAGCCGGCCCGGCGCGGCCGCCATGGCGCGGTGGAAGGCCCTCGTCGACGAGAATCTGCTCCGGTACCTGGCCCCCGATGTGTGCGCGATTCCCGCGCCGCTCCGGGAGGTCATGGAGTATGCCCTTACGGCCGGCGGCAAGCGGATTCGGCCGGTCGTGCTCCTCGGGGCGGGGGAGGCGGTGGGCGCGAACGCCG
>CAYWOT010000059.1:0-3584 GCA_964459975.1 uncultured bacterium | reverse complement strand
GACCTGCTCCCGTTCGCGTGCGCGCTCGAATACGTGCACACCTACTCGCTGGTCCACGATGACCTTCCCGCGATGGACGACGACGCCTTCCGCCGCGGACGCCCGACCTGCCACGTCGCGTTCGACGAAGCGGCGGCGATTCTCGCCGGCGACGCGCTTCTCACCGAGGCGTTCCGGGTCATGGGGGAATCCGCGATGGCGCGCCGGGAGCCGGCGAGGGCCGTGCGCGCGTCGGCGCTCCTTGCGCGCGCCGCGGGAGCGTCCGGAATGGCTGGCGGGCAGATGATGGATCTGTCTCCTCCCGCGGAGGACGGGACGGTCGGCGACGCCGGGGCGCGGGCCAGGGAGATCGAGGACCTCGACCTGAAGAAGACGGCGGCGCTTCTCTCGGCGGCGGCCGCGATGGGGGGCGTCCTGGGGGGCGCGACGGAGGACCGGGTGGAAGAGCTTTCCCGCTACGGAAGGGCGCTGGGGCTGCTCTTCCAGATCACGGACGACATTCTCGACGAAACGGGGACCTTCGAGGAGATGGGAAAGGCCGTGGGAATGGACCGGGAACGGGGAAAACTGACCTATCCGGCGGCGTTGGGAATGGATGCCGCGGTGGCGAGGGCGGAGGCGCTGCGCCGCGACTCGCTGCTCGCGCTGTCGGCGTTCGGCGAAGAGGCGGAAGCCCTCCGCGACATCGTCCGCCTCGTGGCCGCGAGGAGATCGTAAGCATGTCCGCCGAGGCCCTTCTCCCGACGATTCGCTCCCCGGAGGATCTGAAGCAGATCCCGACGGAGCGCCTGCCGGAGGTCGCGGCGGAAATCCGCGACCTGATCGTCCGCAGCGTGTCCCGCACCGGCGGCCACCTGGCGTCGAGCCTGGGAGTGGTCGAGCTGACCGTTGCCCTTCATTACGTTTTTTCGTGTCCCCGGGACCGCATTGTGTGGGACGTGGGGCACCAGTCGTACGCTCACAAGATCCTGACCGGGAGGAGGGACGAATTTCCCACCCTCCGGACCTACGGGGGGCTGTCGGGGTTTCCGCGCATCGAGGAAAGCCCGTGCGACGTCTTCGGGACGGGCCATTCCGGCACGTCGATCTCCGCCGCCCTGGGACTGGCCGTGGCGAGGGATCTCGACGGGGAGTCGCGCAAGATCATCGCGGTCATCGGCGACGGGTCGCTGTCGTCGGGCCTTGCCCTGGAGGGGCTCAACCAGGCGGGGCACCAGAAACGGAACCTCATCGTCGTCCTGAACGACAACGAATGGTCGATTTCCCCGAACGTCGGCGCGCTGTCCGGGTACCTCAACCGGATGATGACGGGCCGGTTCTACACCGCCTTCCGGAAGCGGGTCGAGACGGTGCTCAAGTCGATGCCCCGCGGAAGGCTGCTTGCCCGGATCGGGAAACGGGCCGAGGGGCTCGCCAAAGGATTGATCGTTCCGGGGCTGCTCTTCGAGGAGCTCGGGTTCATGTACGTCGGCCCGATCGCCGGCCACCAGATCGACGACCTCGTCGGGACGTTCCGAAACCTGGAGAACCTCGACGGCCCCGTGCTCGTCCACGTGGTCACCTCCAAGGGAAAGGGCTTCGCCCCGGCCGAGGAGAATCCGGAGAGGTTCCACGGCGTGGGGGCGTTCGATCCCCTCACGGGCGACGGCATGGAGCCGAAGACCGCCCCCACCTATACCGACGTGTTCGAGACCGCTGTGGTGGGGGTCGGGCGGGAGAACCCGAACGTCGTGGCCGTCACCGCGGCCATGTGCGGCGGAACGGGCCTGGTCCGCTTTCGCGAGGCCTTCCCGGACCGGTTCTTCGACGTCGGCATCGCCGAGTCGCACGCGGTCACCTTCGCCGCGGGTCTGGCCCGGGAGGGAAAGATTCCCGTCGTGGCGGTCTATTCCACCTTCCTCCAGCGCGCCTACGATCAGATCGTCCACGACGTGTGCCTGCAGAACCTTCCGGTCGTGTTCGCCGTGGACCGGAGCGGAATCGTCGGGGCGGACGGCGCGACCCATCAGGGTCTGTTCGACCTCTCGTATCTGCGCCACATTCCGAACATGTCGGTGATGGCGCCGCGGGACGAGGCGGAGATGGTCCGGATGCTCCGGACTGCCGTCGCGGCCGGGAGGCCCGCGGCCATCCGGTATCCCCGCGGAAGGGCGGAGGGCGTCTCCATTCCCGCGGACCCGGAGCCCGTCCCGTGGGGGAAGGGGGAGCTCCTCATCGACGGGAAGGACGTTCTCCTGCTCGCGATCGGGTGCACGGTGCATCGGTCGCTGTATGCCGCGGAGGAACTGGGGCAGCGGGGGATCTCGGCCGCGGTCGTCGACGCGCGGTTCGTGAAGCCGATGGACGCCGGGTTGATCGTCCCTCTCGTCCGACGCATCGGACGCGTTCTCACGGTGGAGGAAAACGTCCTGGCGGGAGGGTTCGGGAGCGCCGTGCTCGAAATGCTCGAGGAGCACGGGGTGCAGCACGTTGCGATCCGCCGGATGGGCGTGCGGGACGCCTTCGTGGAGCACGGATCCCAAGGCGAGCTTCGCGAGGCGCACGGCCTCTCCGAAGACGCGGTGATCGCCTGTGCCGTGCAGCTCTGTTCCCGGGGTCGCCACCGCATCCCGTCGATCTTCAACGGCATCCGGTCCCGGCTCGACAAGATTGTCTGACGTCGCCTCCCGCGGGAGGGGTGCGCCGCCCGCCGGACCGGGCGGCCGCAGGCGCTTGGACGCCGAACTGGTGTCCCGGGGCCTGGCTGCGACCCGTGCCAAGGCGCAGGGCCTCATCCTCGCCGGCCGCGTCTCCGTCGGGGGACGGGTGGTCACGAAATGCGGAGCGACCGCCGGCGCCGGCGACGAAATCGCCGTCGCCGGCCCTCAGCGGCCGTTCGTTTCCCGAGGCGGCGAAAAGCTTGCCGGGGCGCTCGACGACCTGGGCCTGTCCGTGGCGGGTGCCGTGGCACTCGACGTGGGCGCGTCCACCGGCGGGTTCACGGACTGCCTCCTCCAGCGCGGAGCGGCTCTCGTCTACGCGCTCGACGTGGGAGAATCCCTCCTCGACGATACCCTTCGCCGCCATCCGGGAGTCGTCGTCCTGGAGCGGATCAACTTCCGGTACGCCGAGCCGGGTCTTCTCCCGCGCCGGGTTTCGCTGGCGACGGTCGACGTCTCCTTCATCTCGCTGCGGCACGTGCTGCCTCCGCTGCGCGCGTTCCTCCTTCCCGGGGCCGACGTGATGGTCCTGGTCAAGCCGCAGTTCGAGGTGGGGAAACGGCGGGTCGGGAAGGGAGGGGTCGTCCGCGACGAGGAGCACCGGCTGGGCGCCGTGCGGGCCGTGGCGGATGCGGCACGCGAGACCGGGTACGTCGTCGTGGGCGAGGCGGAGAGCCGGGTGAAAGGTCCCAAGGGCAACCGGGAGGTCTTTCTGCGTCTGCGATGGCCCTGAGGCCCAAGCGCGGACGCCTGGCCGCCCCGCGTCGGTCGTGCTCCCTCCGGTCCACACGGGGCTGCGCAAGGGCGCGGGCGGGACGCGGCCCGCAGAATGCACTTGACTCCCCTGAAAATGGAATGTAATTTTTTATATCAGGACTACTATTT
>CAYWOT010000058.1:2074-11420 GCA_964459975.1 uncultured bacterium | reverse complement strand
CAGACCCAGGAAGGTGCGGACCGTCTATATTACCCATTACGTAACCCGTCAAGCATTACCTTCTCAATTCAGTCAAACGGAATTTTGTTCGCTGATAAGGACAACAACAGAATTGAAAGAGTGTCGCTTCTTAATGGACTCGTATACACGGAGGTAGGGAGTTCAAATGTGATTCCTTTTTCGGAAAACATGGATCCTTTAACAATGACTCCGCTGTATCCTGTGATGGTTCAATACGATTATCACAGCGGAAGGTTCTTTTTTTGCGAACAGAGCGCAAATAATATTAGATTTGTTGACTATTCCGGAGGTGTACGCACCTTCGCGGGCGCTGGCATTGCGGGTTATGCCGGCGACGGGGGGCCGGCGACCTCGGCGCCCCTCAACGATCCGTCCTCGGTAGCGGTCGATTCGCGCGGCAACGTCTACATCGCCGACACCGGCAACCACGCCGTCCGGATGGTGGTAGGGGGCGCGCTGCCGTAATCCTTGCCGGTCGCGAACGCGGAATTTCGGCGGACACGGACGCCGGGGGGAGGGCTGGAAATTGATGTAGTTACTACATCAATTTCCGCAACGAGGCCCCCCACGGGCCTTCGCATTCTCGTTCGATCCGTGCCCGCCGCGTTCCCGTCGTCCGATGTTTGCCGGCCGCCGACTTGATGGCGCGGCGCTTGCAAACGTCTCCACCATGATCGAAGGGCTTTTTTCGTCCCGGGCGCTGTACCGGATCCTTGGCCTGTTCTTCGACTACCCCGGCCGCGCGCTCAATCCGCGGCTGATCTCCCGGTACACGGGGACCGATATCAAGACTGTTCTGATCGTCGTCCGGAAGCTGGAGCGGCTGGAGATCGTCCGCAGTTGCCGCTCCGGCAAATACCTGCATTACGTGCTCGACGATCGTCACCCGTTTGCGGAAGAGCTTCGCTCGATCTTTGCCAAGACCCGGCGAGAGCGCGGCGACCGGTGGGCGGCTACCGTCTGCGCGATCTGGAACGAGATGCTCGGCTGAAGGAAGATGGGGCCGCCCCGGCAAAGGTGTCGAAACGAAGATGTCGTTCCGGGGCGGCCCCGCGTCATGACCGACCAGCGTTGCGGATCCCAAGGTGTGGTGTCGGTCATGAAAGCCCGTTGATTACGAAAGTCCTTCGGTCAGGAAGTGCTCCTTTACCCGGTTCTCCCATTCGTCGCCGTACAGCGCCTGCGCGATGCCGGTGGCGATCGGCAGACCGCCGTCCTGATAGACCGGCCCCAGATTCGCGCCCATGGTTGCGCGGAGGCCGTGCAGGGTCTCCTCCGTCCATTTCCGGGCGAAGTCTCCCGCGAGCAGGTTCGTCCGGTTCGCCTTGAGCCTCTCCGGCCGGACCTTGAGCAGCCAGCCGCCCTCGAACGGCTCTTCATTGACGACGCCGGGGGCCTCGATGGCCGCTTCGTTGACGCCGACGACCTCTCCGTCGACGGGGGAGAGCATGGGGATGGCCCGCGAGCCGGCGTGAAGGACCCACGCCTTCTCGCCCTGGGCCAGCTTCGCCCCGACGGGAGGCAGATCGATCGCCTCTACAGGGCCCACGAGCTTCTGGGCGAAGTCGTCCAGGCCCAGCCGCGCCAGGCGCGCTCCGCCGCCGTCGGTCGCGTCAAGCTTCATCCAGGCGTGGCCCTGGTGGAAGCTGTAGCCGTCCGGGACCCGGAACCATTCGACGATGTTGGACACGACGCCTCGCGCGGTGCTCTCCGGCCCGGCCGGGGCCGTCCTCATGTACCACTGCAGGGCCAGATACCCGAAGAAGAAGACCACCGCGATCAGGTACTCGATCCCCTTCGCCGAATAGATGTCTACGAAGCTGAAGCCGTCCATCTGACCACCTCCGCGTTCTTCGGGGATTCTTCCGCTTCCTGGAATGCCGGGTGCTCGCCGAGGATCGGCATGCGGTTGATGACCCACCGGAACACCCACAGCTCCATGCTGATCACCGCCAGCGTCACCCAGATCTCCATCCAGGACGGGTAGTAGTGCGCCGTCGAGTACCACTTGAAGGCGATCACGGAGACGTTGAGGCGGTTGAGGATCACGCCGAGCGCCGTGGCGAACGCCGTTCCCTGCACGAGCCTGACGTTCTGCCGCCGGACGGCGACGACGTACAGGACGGCCGGCACGAGGGTGAAGCCCACGACCTCCAGAAGGTACCAGGCCCCCATCGGCGTGGCGAGCAGCGCCCACTGGTGCGCGTCGGCCAGGTCGACCACCTTCAGGAACAGGTAGGCGAACATGACGCTGGCCGATCCCTTCCCGAGGCCGAGGAGGATCCGGTCGTGGGAGGCGCGATGCCCGGGATCGACCCGGTCGGAGAAGATCCGGTGGGTGAACGTGCTCTCGATGATGATCATCGAGAATCCCGCGAACATGCTCGAGACGAAGAAGAGCAGCGGGATGTTGCTCGAGTACCAGAGCGGATAGATCTTCGCCTTGGCCGACAGGAACAGCGCTCCCAGTCCCGCCTGGTGCAGCGTGGAGAGCGTGACCCCCAGGATGACGGTCGCCGTGGTCATCTTGTAGATGATCCGGCGCGCCCGGAACCACTGCAGCCACTCGGTGGCCGCCGGGAGGCACTCGACGAACAGGCACATGGTGTACAGCAGGAAGTGCCAGGCGACGAGGAAGAGCACCGAGCTGTACCCGAAGCCGTGGCCGATGATCGGGTTCACCACGTTCCAGGGGCGGCCGAGGTCGAGCAGGAGCGCCCCGCTGTAGAAGACGTACGCGAGAAAGCCGTTGAGGACGGTGGCCCGCACGATGGGCTCGTACTTCTTCACCTTCAGGATGTGCACCGCGAAGGTCAGGACGTACGCGCCCCCGGCGAAGGCCACGCCGGTCACGACGTCGAAGGCGATCCAGATCCCCCACGGGAACTCCTGGGAGAGGTTCGTGACGGCGCCGAGCCCCTTTGCGAACCGGACGGCGATCATGGCGAGTCCGCCGACGATGATGATACCCGTGATGATATTGAACGGCGTCACGATCTTTCCCTTCGGCTTCAGTTCCTGCAGGAAGAACCGCAGGAATCCCCGCAGTGTCCCGGTGTCCGGGACGCCCGGCATCCTCGCAATGGGAGTCGACGCGGCGCTACTCTTCATGGTCGTTCTCCTTCCCGTGTTCTTTGTCTCCCTTGCCGGATACGAGGTAGTTGAAGCCGAACAGCACCGCAGGCCACAGGATGTCGACCGACGGGACGGAATGCAGGAAGCCGTGCGTCAGCTCGGGATACGCCTCGGTGCCCAGGTCCGTCCGGAACCCGAGCTTCTCGAACGGGACGGCGGACAGGAACATGTACCCCGTCCCGCCGACCTCGCGCTCCCCGTAGATATGCGGGTAATACTGGTCGGGGTGCTGATAGATGCGCCGCTTGGCCTCCTCGACCAGGTCCCGCCGCTTCCCGAACAGGGATGCCCCCGTCGGGCACGCCGCGGAGCACGCGGGCTGCTCGCCCTTCTTCACCCGCTCGAAGCAGCCGATGCATTTGCGGACGTAGGGCGAGGCGCTGTTGTACTCGAACTTCGGGATGTCGAACGGGCACGAGATCATGCAGTACCGGCATCCCATGCAGCGGTCCTTATGGTAGATGACCGGCCCTTCGGGGGTCTTCTCCATCGCCCTGCACAGGCAGGCGGAGGCGCAGGCCGGCTGCGCGCAGTGCATGCACTGCCTCCTGGCGAAGATCGGCTTGTCCGGCTCCTTCTTGTCGGGGAACCGGTTCACCACCGTGAATTCGCCCGGCGAGGTGTCCCTTCTCTTCTCGAAGACCGCTTCGCTGGAGAAGGAGACGGCCGGCTTCGGCAGTCCGTTCACCTCGTTGCACGCCTCTTCGCAGCTGCGGCAGCCGATGCACTTCGTCGTGTCGATCAGCATTCCGACGAACTCGCCGTCGACCACGGCCGCCTCCGACCTCCGGGGAGCGCCCGCCAGCAGGGCGCACCCCGTGAGTCCGGCGAACTTCATGAAATCCCGTCGGTTTACGTTCATCGATCCTCCTCCCTACCGAAAGAACTTCTTCGTGAGTATCTGGAGCAGCTCTCCTTCGATGTTCTCGATCACTCCTTCGACAGACAGGCCGCCGTCGAGCATCGTGACGCCCACTTCCTGGGGCCGCTCGGCGTGGAGGGCGAGGAATTCGACCAACCGCTTCCCCTCCTTCTCGAGCCACTCGATGGCCTCGCGTCCGACCTTCATCCGCTTCAGGTTCGAGATCAGCTGGGTCGGCTCGACGGACAGGAGCCATCCCCTCGTGTACGGGAACCGCTTGATCAGCTCGGGATCCCGGGTCGCGGATTCGTTGACCGACCGCACGACCCCGTCGAGAGGGGAGACGAAGTCGATCTTCTTGTTCTTCTGCACGACGGTGAAGGCCCGCTCACCCTGCCGGACCTTCGAGCCGGGGAGCGCGAACTCGATCCGGTCGATCTGCCCGACGATCCGCTGCGCGAAATCGTCGAGTCCTACGTTCGCCTCGCCGGAAGGGTCCAGGTACGCCCAGGTGTGGCCGCTGTGGTAGAAGAGGCCGGCCGAGCTCCGGTAGACGGGGTGCGCCGCCGTCGCGAGGATGTTCCATCGCTCGGGGAGCGGTTCCGCCTTCTCCACCCGCTTCTTCCGCCGGACCATCAGGTATTCCGCCGTGATGAAGACGATGAACGTCAGGATAACGAGGAAAAATATCATTTTGTTCACCTCCCTTGTGCCGGAGTCCGGTTGCGGTCGTCTCCCGTCGCCCTATCCCAGGAACAGGGAGACGATCCTGCTCCACTGTGCCTCGTTCAGCCGGCCGCTGATGTCCGGGAGGGACTCGCCCCCGTCCGTCGCGGTGATTCCGAGATCCGCGCTGAACATTCGCTGCAGACGCTCCACCTCGCAGTCGAGCCATTTCCGCGCAACGCTTCCGTGAAACAGGCGCCTCAAGCCCTCTCCCGCAAGATGCATCGTGAAGATCCACCCTTCGTTGTACGGATCCCGGTTGAGGACTTTCGGGTCGGCGGTGACTCTCGGGTTGACCGACTGGATGATCCCGTCGCTGGGCGCGACCATCCGCGCGGTCCGTTTCCCGGAGTGCAGGAGGAGGCAGACGTTGTTTTCCTTGACCGTGGAGCCTTCCGGGGGAAGGCTCACGCCGTCGACCGGTCCCACGAGCTTCTGGGAAAAATCGTCGATTCCCACCCGCATGTCTCCGTTGCTCTCCACCGGGGCGATCCAGAGATGCTTCGGGTGAAAATAGTAGCCGGCCTTCAGCAGGAATCCCCGGACGTGCTCCGCTTCGCTGTTGTGGGCCTCGAGTTCCCGGAAGGCGGGGCACGCGTGGAAGTTTTCCGAATTGCACACGCCCTTGGCCGCGGAAGACTTGTCCATCGGGATCATCTTCTTCACCGGGAAGGCCTTGCAGAAGCAGACCGTGGTGACTTCAAGAAAGGGGCATTTTTCCTCGTTCATCGCCGTGACTCCTTTTTCCCGTTCCTGCCCGGGGCAAGTCCGAAGCCGATCAGGTTGCCTTGGCCGCGACATAGACGGTCATGGTGACGTAGATGATGGCGATCAGGATGTATCCCATGGGTTCCACCTCCTCTCGAAACTCGCTCGCCTCGCTTTCCTATGGGAGCAACGAGCGTGCCAGGAAAAGAGAAAAGGCGAGTAGACAAGAAAACATCCAATTTTTCGGTTGGTTATACGGAGCCCCTTTGCGGGAGCCCGAAGGGAGTAAAGTGGGGCGATTGAGGAGAATCCCTACACGCTTTCGCGGCGCGCAGAAATTCATTTAATTTTCGAAGCGTTAGGTGTGTTGAATTTCTCTACGGCTCGTAACGATATTCAACACCCCGGTCGGGGGCGCCCGCAGCCTAAGCCGGGGTCTCTTCCGGTTTCTTGAGGCCGTACTTCTTGATCTTGTTGTACAGCGTGACCCGGTCGATTCCGAGCACCTGGGCGGACGACATGATGTTCCACCGGTTCTCGGCGAGGATCGCCAGGATATGTTCCTTTTCCACGTCGCTCAGCGATTTCGCGTACCAGGCCGGCTTCGCCTCGCGTGCCGGGAGGCTCAAGTCCTGCTCGACGATCATCCGTCCTTTCGACACCACCATGGCGCGCTCGATCGTGTTGCGCAGCTCGCGGGCGTTTCCCGGCCAGCTGTAGTCCATCAGCATCCGAAGGGCCGTTTCGCTCGCTCCCTCGACGTGCCGGCCCATCTCGATGTTGAACTTGTCGATGAAGTGCGAGACGAGAAGCGGGATGTCCTCCTTGCGCTCCCGCAAGGGCGGAATCGTGATGGAAATGACGTTCAGGCGGTAGTAGAAGTCCTCCCGGAACGTTCCGTCCTCGATGGCCTTCTTCAAGTCCCGGTTCGTGGCTGCGATGATCCGGGAGTTGATCGTAAGCAGTTCCTGGCCGCCCACCCGCCGGAATTCGCGCTGTTCCAGGACACGGAGCAGGTCCATCTGCAGCTTGAGGCTGACGTCGCCGATCTCGTCGAGGAACAGGGTTCCGTTCCGGGCGAGCTCGATCTTCCCCCGCTTGAGCGTCTCCGCGCCGGTGAACGCGCCCTTCTCGTGCCCGAAGAGCTCGCTCTCGAGGAGCGTTTCGGTGAGGGAAGCGCACGACACGGAAATGAAGGGGGCGTCCCGCCGGGCGCTTTCCATGTGGACGGCCCGCGACAGCAGCTCCTTGCCGGTCCCGCTCTCGCCCTGGATCAGGATCGTGGAGTTGCTCTTCGCCACGGTCTTCACCAGCTCGAAGATCTCGAGCATCTTGTGGTTCTTGCTCGTCAGGTCGTGCAGCGTGTACTGCTTCTTGAGCTCCTTCCGCAGGTAGATGTTCTCCTTGACGAGCTTCTGGTGCTCGATGATCTTCCGGATCGTCAGGGAGAGGTCCTCCGGGTTGAACGGCTTGACGATGTAGTCGTAGGCCCCCTTTTTCATCGCCTTCACCGCGGTGTCCACCGCCGCGTACGCGGTCATGATGATGACGATCATGTCCGGCCGGGCCTTGCGCATCTCGTCCATCACCTGGATTCCGTCCATCCCCGGCATCTTGAGGTCGACCATCGCCAGGTTCCACTCCTTCGACGGGAGGAGCTCCAGCGCCTTCGTCCCGTTCTCGGCGGACTCGACGTTGTAGCCGTCCTCTTCGAGCCAGCCCGCGAGCGACTCCCGGACGATCACCTCGTCGTCGACGATCAGGATGTTCACCTTGTGTTCCATGTCAGCCACCCCCGGAATCGATTGTCATGGCAATGACGTACTCGCACTCGCGGCAGTACCCGCGTCCCTTCCGGTCGACGTCCATCACCGTGTTCGCCAGGCACATGACACACTCCGGGTCCCGGCAGTGGGTGAGCCCGAACGTGTGCCCCAGCTCGTGGAGGCTCTCCTTGCGGATCCGCTCGTAGAAGATGTCGCGGTCCGCCGGCAGCCCGTGGAACTCCTGCCTGAGCCTCGCGAGCGCCACGATCGACGCCGTCCCGCCCAGCTGGGCCTCGCCGAAGACGTACGTAAGGATCGGGATGCACAGGTCCTTGTCGATCAGCCCGAGGATCTTCATGGCGTCCGTCGGCACGTCCACCAGCATCACCTTGAGGATCTTGGTGGAATGATACTGGTTCCTGCCCCGCTCGTAGCTCTCGTCGGGCACCAGCATGTTGCCCATCGTCTTGACCCGCAGCTTCAGGGTCCGCTGCAGGTCGGCCTGAAGCGTCTGGAGCAGATGCCCGTCGACCGGCCCCACCGGCCGGATATAGACGTGTCGGTCGATGGTTTCCGCTCCTTCCTACCGGCGCGTCGGGAGGACGATGGTGATCTCCGTTCCCTTCCCGGGCTCGCTGCGGACGTCGATCGTGCCGTTGTGCCGCGTGACGATCCCGTGGACGACGGCGAGCCCCAGCCCCGTTCCCTTCTCCTTCGTCGTGTAGAACGGCTCGAACACCCGGGCCATCTCCTCCGGGCTGATCCCGGGGCCGGTGTCGGCGAACGCGACCGTCTCGGTGCCGGTCTCGTCGTCGTAGCGCGAGGTGATGGTGAGGTGTCCTCCCGCTTCCATCGCTTCGCACGCGTTGACGATGATGTTGATGAACACCTGTTTCATCTGCCCCGGGTCGGCCATGATTTCCGGCATCTGCTCCATCCGGGTTTCCACCGTCACGTTGGAGAGGGCCACCTTGTTCCGGACGATGCCGAGCGATTCCTCCACGAGGAAGCACAGGTCGACCATCATCCGGCTCAGTTCCTTGGGCCGGGTGAAATCGAGGAGGTTGAGGACGATTGCGCTCGTCCGCTGGACCTCCCGGCTCATCGTGGCGAGATACTCCCGGAATTTTTCCACGTCCGGCGTCTCCCGCTTGCCCTCCTCGATCTTGCGCTCCATGAGCTTGATGTAGGTGAAGACGCCCGTCAGCGGGTTGTTGATCTCATGGGCAACCGTCGCCGCGATCTTTCCCACCGCGGCGAGCTTCTCCGTGCGCATCAGCTGCGACTGGGCGTCCTTGAGCTCCTTGGTCCGCTCCTCGACCTTTTGCTCAAGGGTCCGGATCCATTCGTGGATCTCGTCGTTCGCCCGCTGCAGGCTCTGGGTCATCCGGTTGAACGATCGGGCGAGGTGCCCCATTTCGTCGTCCGTGTCGATGGAAACGATATGGGTCAGGTCGCCGCGGGCCACCCGCCGGGTCATGAGGACGAGCTGCTTGACCGGATTGCCCACGAAGGCGAGCAGCGCCACGACCGCAATCACCGAGATCGACAGGATCGACATGAGGTTGAAGACGACGGTCTGCCGTCGGGCCGACCGCAGCTGGGCGTCCGCTCCCGCCAGGGACATGGTGACGTCGATGACGCCGAGGACCTTCTGGGTCCGCGGATGGAAATGGCACGCCGCGGAGAAGCATTCCCGGTCGTTGTACAGCGGGTTGATCATGCCGAGAATCCGGTAGCCGTGGCCCGAGGGGAAGATCCGGTTCCGCGACGACGTGGTCAGTTTCTCGAGCGGGGTGTCCTTCGCGTGGCACGCGTAGCAGGCCTCCGCCCGCTTGTCCACCATGGTTCCGGATTCCTTCTTGTCCGTCGAGAAGAGGATCGTCCCGTCCCTCCCGTAGATCCGGACCTTTTCGATTCCGTCCTGCTCCCCGATCGTCTCCATGATCCGGTACGCGTTGGACTTCCGGTTCATGAGCATGTCGTACTGAATCGATTTCTTGATGGTTTCGCTAAGCTGGCTGGCGTTCGCGAGAATCGTTTCGTCGAGGTGCCGCGCCTGGAAGTCCAGGTACAGGAACGTGAAGAACCCGTTTACGGCCAGGGTGGTGATGGCGACGCACAGAAT
>CAYWOT010000058.1:0-2064 GCA_964459975.1 uncultured bacterium | reverse complement strand
CCCTGTCGGTTCGTCTGGCATCGCCTTGCGCGTCACTCCGGGAGATGTGCGACGGGCCGTCGCGCGCCGCTGCGCGGCGCGGTGCACGCCAGTATGCAGTATACATTCTTCCGCGAGGGGCTCTCAAGACGGAGGTGCGGGCGCCTCGTCCTGGGTCCAGAACAGCGTGTCGAGGAGCACGAGCACGATTCCGACGGTGATTCCGATGTCCGCGACGTTGAACGCCGGCCAGTGATGCGCGTGCCAATGGAGATCGAGGAAGTCCACCACGTACCCGAGACGGGCGCGGTCGATCAGGTTCCCCAGGGCCCCGCCCAGGATGAGGCCCAGCCCGCACGGCGCGGGCCCCCGCACCGGATGAATGTGGATGTAGGCCAGCACCCCGGCGATGGCCAGGCCGGTGGCCGCGATGAGCGCCGGATTCACCCAGCGCGCGTCGAGATTGGACAACAGACCGAACGCAACCCCCGTGTTTTGGACGCGGACGATCTGGAAGACGTTGTCGAGGACCGCCAGGACCTCGTACGGCGCGAAGTGGGCGACGATCCAGGCCTTGCTCCACTGGTCGGCGATCGTAAGGCCGACCGCGGCCGCGAGGGGAAGGGCGAACTTGCGAAGCGGTCGGGCCACCGGGCGCTCTGCCTCGGGTCCCGTCAGCCGTCGATCGCGGCGGCGCAGCGGGCGCACAGCCGCGTTCCGTGCGAACCGGTGCCGACCTCCGGCGCGCGGTTCCAGCAACGCTCGCATTTTTCCCAGCCCGCCTTGTCCACCCGCGCGGCCAGGCCCGGAAACGCGGCGCTTCGGAACGCGTCGGGACCGGAGACGTCCCCCGTCTCGACGGCCGACACGATCAGCACGTCCCGGATCTCCCTGCGGCGCGCTTCGAACAGGTCGGCGAACGGCCCCGGCGAGACCGTGACGAGCGCGTCCTGGTCGCTGCCGATCCGCTTCTCCTTCCGGGCGGCCTCCAGCGGCTGGGCGATCTCGGAGCGGAGGGCCAGGATCCGCTCCCACGTGGCGGCGACGCCGTCGCCGCCGGGCAGGGGATCGAAGGCCGGCATCTCGGCGAGGAAGACGCTGTCCGCCTTCCCGGAGAACGGGGGGACGTACCCCCAGGCCTCGTCGGCGGTGAACGAAAGGACGGGCGCGACGAGCGGCAGGAGCGCGCGGCCGATCGCAAACAACGCGGACTGCGCGGACCGCCGGGCCGGGTCGTCTGCCCGGGAGCAGTAGAGGCGGTCCTTGAGGACGTTGAGGTAGAAGCTGGACAGGTCCACGGCGCAGAAGTTGTTCACCGCGTGGAAGATGACGTGGAACTCGTAGGTCTCGTACGCCTTCCGGACCTTCGCGACGAGCCGCTGCAGGAGGACGAGAGCATAGCGGTCCATCTCCTCCATGCGCTCGAACGGCACCGTGTCGCGATCCGGGCGGAAGTCGTCGATGTTGGCCAGCAGGTACCGGATGGTGTTCCGGATCTTTCGGTACGCCTCGGTGAGCCGGTCGAGGATGTCCTTCGAGATCCGCACGTCGTCCCGGTAGTCTTCGGCGGCAACCCAGAGCCTCAGGATTTCGGCGCCGTTCTTCCGGATGATCTCGTCGGGGGCGATGACGTTGCCCTTGGACTTGTGCATCGCCTCGCCCTTGCCGTCCACGACGAACCCGTGGGTCAGGACGGCCCGGTAGGGAGCGAACCCGCGGGTCCCGACGGCGGCAAGGAGCGTGGAATGGAACCAGCCGCGATGCTGGTCGGAGCCTTCGAGGTACAGGTCGACCGGGACGCCCAGGGCTTCCCGGTTCTCGCAAACGCATGCGTACGAGACGCCGGAGTCGAACCAGACGTCCAGGATGTCGGTCTCCTTGGCGAACGCCGTCGCGCCGCAGGAAGAGCACGACGTCCCGGCCGGAAGCAGTTCCGACGCCTCGCGCCGGAACCAGGCGTCGGCGCCCTCGCGCTCGAAGAAGGAGGCGACGTGGTCGATCCGCTCGCGGTCCAGGAGGTGCCGGCCGCACGACTCGCACCGGAAGACGGCGATGGGCACGCCCCACGCCCGCTGGCGGGAGATG
>CAYWOT010000057.1:4229-11504 GCA_964459975.1 uncultured bacterium | reverse complement strand
CTTCCCGAAGGAGATGGTGCAGATTGGCGGCGTTCCCGTGTCGCTGGAGTTCATCTGGTGTTTTGCGCTTTCGCTGGTCCTGCTGGCCGTCTTTTCCGCGTTTTTCCGGTACTCGAAGGCGGGCGTCGCGATGCGGGCGGCGGCCTTCGATCAGCAGGTGGCGCAGTCGATGGGGATTTCCGTGAAGCGCATCTTCGCGCTGTCCTGGGTGATCTCGGCGGTCGTGTCCGGCATTGGCGGCGTGCTGATCGGCAACATCAACGGGATCAACAATTCCCTGTATCATTTCGGGCTCAAGGTGTTTCCGGCGACGATCCTCGGGGGGCTGGACTCCCTCCTCGGCGCGGGGGTCGGCGGGGTGCTCATCGGGATCCTCGAGAACCTGGCGGACGGAGTTTGCAAGACCTACTTCGACTTGAGCGGCGTCAAGGAGGTCGCGCCGTACGTGATCCTGGTCATTATCCTGATGATCCGGCCGTACGGGCTGTTCGGTACGAAGGACATCGAGCGGGTATAGGGGGACGGCTTAGCCGTTTCCCCGCCTTACGAGGCGCGTCATGGAGTTCTGCGGCGACTTTCGAACGTCCTACGAAAAGGACATGGAGATGCTGCGGACCCCCGTCGCCAAGGGGTTCGTATGCGGCGTCCTCCTTCTTCTGCTCGTTTGGCCGCTCGCGGTGAGCGGCGAATATCTCTGGGTGACGATGCAGATCCTGATCGCCGTCGTGGGGGCGGTGGGCCTCAACATCCTGACGGGATATACGGGGCAGATCTCGCTGGGGCACGGCGCGTTTCTCGGCGTGGGCGCCTACACGTCGGCCGTCATCACGGCGAAAATGGGCCTGCCGTTCTGGATCGGGGTCCCCGCCGCGGGGGTAGTCACCGCGATGGCCGGGATGGTGTTCGGCATCCCCTCCCTGCGCCTGAAAGGGCTCTACCTCGCGATCGCGACCCTGGCGTCTCAGTTCATCCTCGAGTGGGTCTTTCTCCGCTGGGAGTCGGTGACCGGAGGAAGTTTCGGGATCGTCATTCCCCGTCCGTCGCTCGGGAGCTACGTGTTCGAAAGCGACCGCTCCTACTACTACGTCGTGCTGGTCATCGCGGCGGGGATGGTCCTGTTCGCCGCGAACATGATGCGGACGAAAACGGGACGTGCGTTCATGGCGGTTCGGGACCATTACATTTCGGCCGAGATCATGGGGATCCACCTTTTCAAGTACCGGATCCTTTCGTTCGCGATCTCGTCGTTCTACGCGGGCGTCGCCGGCGCGCTGTACGCGCATTCCCTCCGGTATGTCTCGTCGGAGCAATTCGACATCCACGTCTCGATCCTCTACCTCGCCATGATCATCGTCGGGGGGCTGGGAAGCATCCTCGGCGCCATCTACGGAGCGGTGTTCATGATGCTGCTTCCGAAATTGCTCACGGTGGTGACGACACGGTTGGCGGTCCCGTTTCCGGGTGTCGCCGAGATCGCGAACGCGCTGGAACAAGGGGTGTTCGGGGCGATCATCATCCTGTTCCTGATCTTCGAGCCCGACGGGCTGGCGCATCGCTGGAAGATGGTCAAGGCGTACTGGAAGGTGTATCCGTTCTCCTATTGAGGCGGGCGTCGGGCGCGCCGGAGGCCGAATCGGGAGCGCCGGGGCCGGTCGTTCTGGAGTAGGGCAGAGGAAGAACCGGGCCGCGGGGACGGCAGGAGAGCGGAACCCGCGGTGCGAAAACACCACAGGAGGAGAGAGTTATGGGGAACAGGTTGGTGCGGATCGGCGTCGTCGCGGCGGCGGCGGTGGCTCTGGGGGTCGGGGCGGCGCGGGCCGCGGACGTGATCAGGGTCGGCCAGCTGGCGGACCTGACCGGGCCGACCGGAGACGTGGGCAAGCCGTATGCCGAAGGCGTGCAGGCGTACAAGGACTACGTGAACGCCCACGGGGGGATCCACGGCAAGAAGATCCAGATGGTGATGTTCGACTATGCGTACGACAAGAACAAGGCCATCAACCAGTACAAGAAGTACAAGGAAGAGAAGGTCGTGGCGGTCGAGGGATGGGGCACGGGAGATACCGAGGCGCTCGCCGGCTTCCTCGCGGCCGACAAGATCCCGTACATCTCGGCGTCGTATTCCGCGCACCTCACCAACCCCGCCAGGACGCCGTACAACTTCTTCTGCGCCGCCGACTACACCACGGCCTTGCGGGCGGGGCTAAAGTACCTGAAGGACACGTGGACGAAGAAGCGCGCCCCGAAGATCGTGTTCATCTATCCGAACCACCCGTACGGTATCGCGCCCATCCGCGGCGGGAAGGCGTACGCCAAGGAACTGGGCTACCAGGTTCTGGGGGACGAAAACGTAAGCCTGAAGGCGATCGAGGCGAATTCCCAGATGCTGTCCGTCAAGAACAAGGGCGCGGATTTCGCGTGGGTCGGGGGGACGACGAATTCCACCGCGGTCATCCTCAAGGACGCCAGGAAGCTGGGCCTCCATACGCGCTTCTTCAGCAACATCTGGGGGATCGACGAAACCACGCCGAGGCTGGCCGAGGGGGCCGAAGAGGGGGCGCTCGTGATGGCCGGCTCCGTCACGTACGGAGCCAAGGTGCCGGGGATGAAGCGGATCGAGGAGGTGACGAAGGGACATCCGGAGCCGACGCCGTACATCCGCGGATGGGTCTCGATGATGGTGCTGGCCGAGGCCCTCAAGCGGGCCGACGCGGCCACCGGGGGAAAGATCACGGGACAGTCGGTGAAGGATGCCCTGGAAACGTTCCGCAACTTCGACACCGGCGGCCTGACTCCCGGGAAGATCACCTTTACTCCGACCGACCATCGCCCCTTCATGGCGGTCAACATCATGGAGATGCACAAGGGCAGGCTGGTGCTCAAAAAGACCATGACGCTGCCGCGAAAGGCCGAGTGGCTCGGGCTGTAGCGAAGAAGAAGGGCACGCGCGAATGCTTGAGGTCAACAACGTCGAAGTGATCTACTCCGACGTGATTCTCGTCCTGAAGGGCCTGTCCCTTGCCGTGCCGCGGGGTTGCATCGTGGCGCTTCTGGGGGCCAACGGTGCGGGGAAGAGCACCACGCTGAAGGCGATCTCCGGGCTCCTCAAGTCGGAAGAGGGAGAGGTGACCGAGGGGGAGATCGTCTTCGAGGGGGAGAAGATCAACGGCAGGGACGCGGAGGACATCGTCCGCAGCGGGATCTTCCAGGTGATGGAAGGCCGCCGGGTCTTCGAGGACCTGACGGTGGACGAGAACCTCCGGTGCGGCGCCCATACGCGGAGAGAGGGCAGGGCCTTGGGGCGCGATTTTGACCGGGTCTACGGCTATTTTCCCAGGCTCCGGGAGCGCCGGAAGCAGCTGGCGGGCTACCTCTCCGGAGGGGAGCAGCAGATGCTTGCGATCGGCCGGGCGCTGATGGCCCGGCCGAAGCTCATGCTCCTCGACGAGCCGTCGCTCGGCCTCTCGCCGCTGCTCGTTACGGAGATCTTCGGCATCATCCGCGACATCCACGAGGAGGAGAAGACCACGATCCTCCTCGTGGAACAGAACGCCCGCGTTGCCCTGTCCATTTCGTCGTACGGCTACGTCATGGAAAACGGGAAGGTCGTCCTGGACGGGGAGACGTCGACGCTGGCCCGGAACGAGGACGTCAAGGAGTTCTATCTGGGAATGAGCGACGTCGGCACCCGGAAATCGTACAAGGACACGAAGCACTATCGGCGGCGCAAGCGATGGCTGTCGTGAAGGGAAGGGATTCTTGATCGGCCGGAAGGCGCGATTTTTCGACCGGGCTCGGGAGACGATGGCTCCGGAGGAGCGGGAAGCGTACCGGGAGCGGATTCTCCGCGCGGCGATCC
The DNA here is from genome assembly GCA_964459975.1 of uncultured bacterium. GTDB lineage: Bacteria > Desulfobacterota > Deferrimicrobia > Deferrimicrobiales > Deferrimicrobiaceae > CSP1-8. Next base: position 7,645 of record CAYWOT010000057.1, on the reverse strand, counting down.
GGCACGCCTACGAAAAGGCGCCTGCGACCCGAAGAAAGATGGACGGGGCGGGCCTCCGGCCGGAAGAGGTGCGCACGGTCGCAGATCTATCCGGAGTTCCGCTTACCCGGAAAGCCGATCTGAAGCGGATCCAGCAGGAGGAGCTTCCGTTCGGGGGGCTTGCGGCCGTGCCGCCCCGGGCCATGCGGCGGATCTACGTGTCGCCGGGTCCGACGTACGACCCGGAAGGACGGGAGGGAGCCCACTGGGGGTGGGAGAAGGCGTTCGTGTCCGCGGGTTTTCTCGAAGGCGACATCGTGCAGAACACGTTTCAATACCATCTGTCGCCGGCGGGTCTCATGTTCGACGAGGCGCTGATCCGGATCGGGTGCACGGTGATTCCGGCAGGGGTCGGCAATACCGAACTCCAGGCCCGGGTAATGCGCGACCTCGGCGTGACCGGGTACGTCGGGACGCCGTCGTTTCTCGCCAGCATTCTCGAGACGGCGATGGGCCTCGGGATCGCGCCGGGAAACGGGCTTCGCCTCCAGGTCGCGCTGGCGGCGGCCGAGATGCTGCCCGAATCGCTGCGCCGCCGTTTCGAGGACGAGTTCGGCGTCCGGGTGCGGCAGGCCTACGGCACGGCGGACGTGGGTCTGATCGCGTACGAATGCGACGAGGGGAACGGAATGCACCTCTCCGACGAGATCCTGGTCGAGCTGCTGGATCCGGCGTCGGGAGCGGCGGCCGGCCCCGGGAAGGCGGGGGAAGTGGTGGTTACGCTGCCGGACGTGACCTATCCCCTCGTCCGGTTCGCCACCGGAGATCTGTCCCTGGTTACGGAGGAGCCGTGCCCCTGCGGGAGGACGGCTCCCCGCCTGGTCCGCATTCTCGGACGCGTCGACCAGATGACGAAGGTCAAGGGGATCTTCGTCCATCCGGAGCAGGTGGTCGAGATCGAGAGAAAAGTCCCGGAGGTGCGGGCGCTGCGGCTGGTCATCACGCGCAGCGGAAGCCAGGACCGGATGACCATCGAGGCGTACCTCGGAGGGAACGTGCCAGCGTCGGAGGCCATCGGCTCCCGGATCGCCGCGGTCGCCCGGGAAATCACCAGGCTTCGCGGGGATGTCGTCTTCGTAGAAGAGGGAGCGTTCTCGGACGAGGCTGCGAAGATCGTCGACGAACGGAAGTGGGAATAGCGGCAACGGAGGAAACGAGCAATGGAAACGACTGCACTCGCCGGTCATCTCGAGGAGTTTCTGCGCGTTCACACGTTTCCGGTCGCGCTCCGGTCGTGCAAGCCCGGAGAATCGCTACCGGACAAAGTGAAAGCGCCTCTTAAGGATCTCGGGATCAAGGTCGCGCTTTGCCAAGCGATTTCGATGGCGCGGCGCTATGGATGGCTCATCGCGGTTTCCGGAGAGGACATCTCCTGCCCCATAGCCAAAGCGGCGTTCGGGTTCGAGGAGCGCAACGAGTACTATACGTCGGGAAGCCTCGCGGAGGGAATGTACGCCTCGTGCGGAGACGCCGGGGCGAATTTCGAAGCGGCCCTGGAGAAATACGACAGCGGAGAGTACGCGCACATCGTGGCGGCGCCCCTTCGGCGGGCGACGTTCGAGCCGGACACGGTACTCGTTTACGGAAACCCCGCGCAGGTCCTGCGTCTGCTCAACGCGTGCCTGTACCGGAAGGGCGGAAGTCTCGAGGGCGACTTCTCCGGGCGAGGGGATTGCACGGACATCGTGATCAAGGGGAAGAAGGCGGGGAAGCCGCAGCTCATCCTGCCCTGCTACGGGGACCGCGTCTTCGGGGCGACCGCCGACGACGAAATGGCGTTTACCTTTCCGTTCGGGATGGCGGACGAGGTGGTCGAGGGGCTGTCGAAGACCCATGCCGGCGGGGTGCGGTATCCGATCCCGGTGTACCTGCGCTACCAGGCGCAGTACCCGAAATCGTACCAGGAACTCGAACGAATCTGGAACGGCGAGGCCGATTCCTGAAAGACCGCGTTCGAGCCGACTGAGGAACCTTGGCCGATTCCCCGCTTTTCCCGGAACATTTCCGCGGGGGAATCGCTCCACTATAATTGGTTCGGACCGGGCGCGGGGACCAAGAAGTTCGTCGGGACGGGAATGCGGAAAGGGCGGCAGCGACGTGTACCGGGTGATCCCGAAAGAGGAGATCGGCGCGAGGCTTGCGGCGCTGCGCGCGCGGCTCGGGCGGGAAGGGATCGACGCGGCGTTTCTTGTCCAGAACGCGGACCTGTTCTACTTTTGCGGGTCGATCCAGCAGGGTGTGCTGATCGTGCCCGCCGAAGACGAGCCCGTGTATTTCGTCCGAAGGGTGTATGAACGGGCGCTCGGGGAGGCCTCCGTGGGACGGATCGTTCGAATCGCCGGTCCCGGGGAGATTCCGGGGTATTTCGAGAAGAGGAAGATGGGTTTCGGAACGATCGGGTTCGAGCTCGACGTCATGCCGGTGGCCACCTTTCGCCGATTTTCGGCGCTCTTCCCGGAGGCGAGGGCGGTCGACGTGTCGGGGGCGCTGCGCGAGATCCGGGCGGTCAAGGGCCCGTGGGAGGTCGAGCGGCTCCGCGTGTGCGGCAGACGCCTGGCGGAATTGCTCGACGACGCGCGAAGGGATATCCGCCCCGGGCTGACCGAGACCGGCCTCGGCGGGATCCTCCAGGGCAGGGCGATCGCGCGCGGGCATACGACGATCACGCGGATGCGTGCATGGAACCAGGAAGTCGGGCTCGGCTGCGTCCTTTCGGGGGCCGATGCGGCGCTTCCCTCGTACGCCGATTTCCCCACCGCGGGAAAAGGCTCGGGACCGTATGTTCCGGTCGGGCAAGGGCATCGGGCGTTCGAGCAGGACGAACCGATCCTGGTGGACCTGATGTGGGCGCAGGACGGCTACCTGGTGGATATGGCGCGGACCTATCGGATCGGGGCGATCCCCGCGAAGCTTGCCGACGCTCACGAAGCGGCGGTCCTGGTGATGCGGCGGATCGAGGACGCCACGCGGCCCGGGGCGGTGGCGGGGGACCTGTACGAGATCGGCCTGGAAACGGCTTCCCGCACGCCGTTCGGGGCGCACTTCATGGGGGCGCCGGGGTACAACGTCAGGTTCATCGGCCACGGTGTCGGGATCGAGGCGGACGAGCTTCCCTTTCTCGCGAAAGGATCCCGCACGGTCCTCGCGGCCGGAATGACGTTCGCGCTCGAGCCGAAGTTCGTGTTTCCCGGGGAAGGAGCCGTGGGGCTGGAAAATACGTACCTCGTTACCGAGACCGGCTTCGAGACGCTGACTCCGTTGGAGGAAGGCACGATCTCGTGCGGCGCCTGACGGACAAGGAGGACCGATGACGAATAGCCTGAACCGGGAGGAGGCGGTTCTGCTCGTCGTGGACGTGCAGGAAAGGCTCGTCCCCG
>CAYWOT010000057.1:0-4219 GCA_964459975.1 uncultured bacterium | reverse complement strand
GGGCTCCTGCTCCTTGGCGACCAGGGCCTGCATGCGCCGATCCCGGATCATGAATCCCCGAGGGCTCATATGGGCAGTCCACATCTACTCGAACGCGACGAAGCGGTGCTCAGCGTCCTGGACGTGCAGGAAAGGCTCGTCCCCGCGATCCACCGGGAATTGTATCCCCGCGCGTTGAAGAACATGAGGATCGCGATCGAGGCGGCCGGAATCCTGGCGCTCCCGATCCTCGTGACGGAGCAGTATCCGAAAGGCCTGGGCAAGACCGTGCCGGAGATCGTGGAGGCGCTCGAAGGCAAATCCTACCGGACGGTCGAGAAGGTAGCTTTCAGCTGCGCGCGGGACGAGGGATTCCTTTCGGCGCTGTGCGGCCTGAATCGCAGGCAGGTAATCCTCGTGGGCATGGAAACCCATGTGTGCGTGTACCAGACGTCGGTGGACCTGCACCGCGCAGGCTACTCGGTGTTCATCGCCGACGACGCCGTGTCGTCGCGGTCTCTGCACGATTTCCAGAGCGGCCTCCAGGCCCTTCGGGATGCCGGCTGCAGCGTCGTGAGCACGGAGACGCTTCTCTTCGCGCTGCTCGGGGTGGCGGCGACCCCGGAGTTCAAGAAGGTGACGGCTCTCATCAAATGAAGGCGCGCGGGCTGTTTCTTGCGGTCGTCGGTGCCGCGTCGTGTTTCCTGTTCGTGGCGAGGGGGGAGGCCTCCAAACAGCGCGTGGCCCTGTTTCCGCCGCGCGCCGCGGGGCTCGAAGAGGGCCCGCGAGTGGCGGATCTCCTGGCCCGGGCGCTTGCGGACCGGCTCAGGGACCGGTTCGACGTCCGTCTCGTGGACCGCGGGAGCGGGGCCGACGCCGGGGAGCGGAGGCGGATGGCGCGGTCCGTCGGGGCGCAGTACGTGCTGACCGGAAACGTCTTCCGCATCGGCCACATGTCGACGCTCGACCTTACCGTGGCGCCGACCGAAGATCCCGAGAAGGGACGGACCGTCGTGGCGACGTCCCGTACCGCGCGACCGGGGCCGGAGCCGGAATCGAAGGAGGCCGAGACATCGCTTGCGCCCGGGTATCGCGACCTGGCGCTTGAGGCGTCCTCGAAGCTCGAACTCGCCTTCTTCGGGGACGGACGGACGGGAGACGGGCCGGGTGCGCGGGCGCTGCCGCCCCCGGCCGGCCGGGTCACGCCGAGCAAGAACCTGGCGGGGGACGTCGTCTCGGTCGCCATGGGGGACCCGAACCGGGACGGGTCCTCGGAGATCGCCGCCGCGTATTCCGACTCCGTCGTGATCTACCGCATGGACGGTCAGGACCTGGTCGAGAGGGCGCGGATCTCCGAGGGGGGGGGCGGCCTGTTCCACGTCGACGTGTTGGATTGGAACGGAAACGGCAAGGAAGACGTGGTGGCCGTCCGGTTCGTGTCGGGAAGGGCGGCGTCCGACGTCTGGGAATTCGACGGGCACGCGTACCGCCGGATCGCGCACGACATCCCATACTTCCTGCGGAAGGTGAACATGGGCGCGGAAGGGGCGGTGCTTCTCGGGCAGGAATCCGATCCGGCGACGATATTCCGCGGGCCCGTCTTCCGGATTCGCCGGGACGGAACGGCGGAGGCCGCCGTGCGCGGCGCTCCGCTTCCCCTCCCCGCGGGCACCTGGATCTATTCCTTCGTCCCTGTTCGATTTCACGGAGGGCTCCGGTTTGTGAGGATCGACGAGGAGGGCCGCCTGGTCCTTCTCGACGGGAGCGGGGCCCCGCTGTGGAAGAGCATCGACGCGTTCTCCGGGCCCGCTCCGGCGCTCGAGGCGCCCATGAAGAGGCTCTCGACGTCGGCAGGGCCCCTGACGGCGGATGTGCCTTCTCTGCCGGGAGGATTGTTCGCCGCGGACATCGACGGGGACGGGAACGACGAGGTCGTGGTCCTGAACAACATCATCTCCGGCGGAGGGTTCTTCGAGAACCTGCGGATCCGCTCGAACGCAGAGGTGCTGTGTTTCGCGCAGAACGCCTTCGGTCTGCATCTCGCGTGGCGGACTCCCCTGATCGATGCGCCGGCCGACGACGCGATGGTCGAGGTCGTGCCGGGCACGAAACGGCTCCGCGTCGGAATCGCCTCGCGTGACCGCTCGAAATTTCCCGGAAAGTACGGAGAGTGGCGCCTCTACTGGTTGAAGTGAGCGCGGGCACGTCGGCCGCCTTGAAAAAAGGCGTTTGACAGGGGTCGCGGCGATGCCATAACATAAACGATTCCAGCAGCATCGGCGGTGTAGCTCAGTTGGTGAGAGCATGCGGCTCATATCCGCAGTGTCCGGGGTTCAAGTCCCTGCACCGCCACCATTCCTTCTTTCGTACCGTTATCCGACAGGGGACTTGAACCCGAGCGGCCGCCGCGATTCCCGGGCAGTGCGCGAGGCCGTTCGTATCCATTCGGCTGAAGTGCCCCGATCTCCGCCGTTTCCTCGTAGATGGTTGTGGTAGAATCGTCGCGTCATGAGAATCCTTCGCGTCCTGCTGGTCGACGATGATCCGGATTTTCTCGAGTTCGCGGGCGAGGCCCTTTCGGCGGCGCGATATGCCGTCACGTCCGTATCCGATTTCGAGTCGGCGGCGGCCGCGGTCGACGGCTTCCGGGGAAAGGCCGTGGTCCTTTCCGATCTTTCGGTGAACAAGAAGTCGGCGCTTGCGTTTCTCGCGGGCACGCTGACGCGGTATCCGCACGTCCCGTTCACGCTCCTGGCCCGCTCGCCGACGCTCGAGGCGGTCATCGAAGCGCTGCAGCAGGGGGCATACGACTTTCTGCGCAAGCCCGTAGACCGGGACATTCTCTGCCATTCGGTTGCGCGCTCCGTGGAGAAGCTCAACCTGATGCTCGACGGAGAAAAACAGGAAGAGGAAAACCGCCGGCTCCTCGCACGGAGCCGGACGGACCTCGACCGGCTTCGTCAGCTGGGCGACTTCAAGAGCTTCCTCATTTCCATGACGGCCCACGACTTCAATTCGAACCTGACGGTCCTCGACGGGTACCAGCGGGTCATCCACAACCGCTGCAAGGGTCTCGAGGAGCCCGGAACTCTCGATCTCCTGGAGCAGGTTCGGCGCTCCATCACCCGTCTTCGAACGATGTCGGCAACGCTTCTCGACTTCGAAGCTGCGGAGAGAGGAGAGCTCCAGCTGACGCAGAAGGAATTCGATGTCGGCGAAATGCTGAAGGAGTGCGTCGAGTTTTACCGGATGTACGCGGAGCAGAAGCGCGTGATCATCGCGTTGGAGGACAACGTTTGTCCGCTTCTGGCGAACGGCGATTCCGGGCGCGTGATGCAGGTTCTGGACAATCTCATCTACAATGCGGTCAAGTTCACTCCGTCCGGAGGGGAGATCTACGTGGGAGCCCGCGAAGAGAAGGACGGGACGGCGACGATCTGGGTCCGGGATACCGGAATCGGCATGTCCAAGAAAACGGCGGAGAAGATCTTCGAGCAGACCGGAAGCGGCGACAAAAACGGGACTGCGCGGATGGGGCTCGGGCTTGTGATCTGCCGGAGACTGATCGAGTTGCAGAAAGGGAGAATTTGGATGGAGAGTGCGCCGGGCAAAGGCACCGTAGTGAGTTTCACCCTTCCTAGGTAACATTTTTCCCATAAAGGACAGTTTATTAGCCATTAAGGGTCAAAGAATTTCGGGAAGAACTTTCCCTAAAAAGGACGGGCCCGCACCCATAGGCTGCTTTTTTTTTCACTAAATCCTTGAGTTTTTGCCGCACAAACGCAATAATCCGGGGAGGCAACCGGGGTTCGAATCCGGCGGGCATGCGGTTTGCGTCAGGCGGGTGGGACTGGAGGAGGGGAACGAATGACACAGAGCCTCATCTTGCTCGTGGACGACGACCCCGTCTTTACCCAATTCACACAGGGAATCCTAAGCGACAACGGGATGAAGGTAATCCCGGCGTTCAACAAGGAGGAGGGGCTCGCCCTCTTCGAGCAAAACCGCCCGTCGTGCGTCATTCTCGACATCTTTCTGCCTGACGGAAGCGGGGTCGACCTGATCAAGCCGATCCGCGCGGCGGAAGGCAAGGTCCCGATCATCATGGTGTCGGGGCAGAGTGAGGTGGACGAGGTCGTCCGGGCGATGAAGGAAGGAGCAAACGACTACATCAAAAAGCCGTTCCGGGGCGAGGAACTCCTGCTGAAGATCCAGATGGTGCTCGAGGCCACGCAGAACA
>CAYWOT010000056.1:0-11534 GCA_964459975.1 uncultured bacterium | reverse complement strand
GCCCACCGGGCCGCGACGGGCCGGGGGCAGTTCGTCGACGTCTCCGGCGCCGAGGGGCTCATGAAGTTCATCGACTACAACATCACCTGGATGCACACGGCCGGCCGGGCCCGCGCGCGGATGGGGAACTTCGACCCGGCGGTCTTCCCGTACACGTACATCCGCTGCCGGGACGGCCACACCTTCATGGCCGCGTACAACAACGAGGCGTTCGAATCGCTCATGGAGATCATCGGACGCAAGGAGCTGGCGAAGGACCCCCGCATTTCCACCGCGGCCGGCCGCGTGCAGCCGGAGAACGAGAGGGCGCTCCAGGAGATCCTGGAGGAGTGGTCCCGGGAGCGGACCGCCGACGAGATCCTTCGGGCGATCGAGGAGCACACGTCCAAGACGAGCGGACCGGCCGCCGCGGTCGTCACCGGCCGCGTGAACCGTCCGCTGGAAACCCTGGCCGAGGAAAACTGGCGGGCACGCGGGTGCTTCACCGAGGTGGAGGACCCGGTCTACGGCCGGCTGCTGCTGGCGGCGCCGCCCTGGAAGATGAGCGGCACCCCGCCCCGGATCCGGTCCGCGTGCCGGCCTCCCGGAGCCGACAACGGGACGGTGTACGCCGAGCTGCTCGGGCTCTCCGCGGGCGACCTCGAAGATCTCTCCGGGCGCGGGATCGTCTAGGCGCCATCCGGTACAATGGAGGGATGGACGCGCTCGTAAAGGCAATGGCCGAGCGAGCGTCCCTTCTGGTCGTCGGGATCCGAAGCACCGACACGGTCGAGCGGGCCAGGACGATCCACGGGACGCTGCCCACCGCGTCCGCGGCCCTGGGGAGGGCGCTGAGCGGAGCGGCGCTGCTCTCCGCCTTTCTCAAGGAGGGCCAGCGCGTGATGCTCCAGATCGCGGGAACCGGGCCGCTGCGCGGGATCGTCGCGGAATCCGACTCCTCCGGGCGCGTGCGCGGGTACGTCCGGCGGCCGCGAGTCCATCTCGGGATCCGCGACGGAAAGCTCGACGTCGGCCGGGCGGTCGGCCGCGGAACGATGACCGTCCTCAAGGACCTGGGCGTGCGGGAGTACTACCGGGGAACGGTTCCGATCCGCACCGGAGAGATCGCGTCCGACATCGCTTACTACCTGTCCGCGTCCGAGCAGATTCCGGCCGCTGTATCGCTCGGAGTCTACGTCGAGCCGGATCATTCCGTGACCGCGGCGGGAGGCTTCCTGATCCATCCGCTGCCCGGGTGCGAACCGGGCGTGATCGACGATCTCGAGGACCGGATGCGGACGATCCGCCCCGTCACCGCGATGATCCGAGACGGGATGTCGCCGAGGAAGATGATGGAAGAGGCGGTCGGCCGGCCGGTGGACGTCCGGGAGGACAAGGAGGTCGTCTTCTTCTGCCCCTGCACGAGGGAGAGGGCGCGCGACGCCCTGGTGGCCCTGGGCCCCGCGGAGATGGACCGCATGGCCGGCGAAGGAAAGGACGCCACGGTCCGGTGCGCGTTCTGCCGTTCCGCGTACGTCGTCCCGCACGAGGAGCTCTGCTTCCTCGCAAAGGAGGCCGACGCGGCGCCGTGACGCGGCGGCGGCAAACGCCGGGAACAAGGGAAAAGGAACCCCGCGTTCATCCGGATTCCCCTTTCGACGTGCGCCGTAGCCGGCCTCCCAAGTCGTACGCACTCCCGGGGGCGGGAGGATGGCGATCATCTTGCCGTCCTACCCGATGCCGTATCCGCAGACGGGGAAACCGGCCGTTTCGTGCCGGGGGCGTTCGGGGAAGAAGGGCGACCCCTCCCCCCGGATTCGCGGGGTCGGACGGATCTTTGCTATAGTTTGAGGAACGGGCGTTCTTCCCCTGAGGCCCGCGTCGAGGAGTCCCGTTTCCGGACGATCCGGCGTCGCCGTCGCCGGGCGGATTCCCCTGCAAACCGACGTCCAGAAGGACCGGGAAAGGAGGACCTGTGCAGTTTCTTCCCGCCGTGACGCCGCCGACTGCGATCGGCCGCGACGCGTGGTGGTTTCTGTTCCACGGCGACCGGCTGCTCGTTTCGGCCTCCGGGGACGAGGTCGTCGTGCCGTACGGACGGTTCCCCGCGGAACGCGGCCTGCGTCCCGTGCGCACGCAATATCTCGGGACGCTGGACGGCGCTCCCTGCTTCGCGGGCGAGCTGGGAGAGCCGGTCGAACCGGAGGGGACCAGTCTTCGCGGCCTGCGCTCCCTTCTGGGCGCGCTCCCGGACCCCCTGTTCTCCCTGGCGGGGCGGGCCTACCAGATCATGGACTGGGAGCGGACCCACCAGTACTGCGGAAAGTGCGGGGGCCCAACCGAGCCCCTGGCCGGGGAACGGGCGCGGACCTGCCCGCGATGCGAGCTGCACTTCTTCCCCCGCGTCGCGCCGGCCGTCATCGTCGCCGTGGTGCGGGACCGGAAGATCCTGCTCGCCCAGGCGCGCCGCTTCCCGTCGGCGTTCTTCAGCGTCCTCGCCGGGTTCGTCGAACCGGGGGAAACGTTCGAAGAGTGCGTTCGTCGCGAAGTGCGGGAAGAGGTGGGTGTCGAGGTGGCGAACCTCCGGTATTTCGGCAGCCAGCCGTGGCCCTTCCCCCACCAGCTGATGGTCGCCTTCACGGCGGAGTACGCCGGAGGCGACCTGACGATCGAGGAGAAGGAGCTCGTGCGCGCCGACTGGTTCGACGCCGGCGAGGTCGCCCGCCTTTCCATCCCGCGGCACGGCACGATCGCCCGCGGGCTGATCGAGTGGTTCCTCGGCGGCGGTCCTACCCGATCCGCCGCCGTACCGCCTTCCACGACCTCGTGATGAGAAAGCTCTCGTCCATGTCCGCGATCATGGCGGCGAACTTGTTCATCGGGATGGCGAAGGAGAGCGTCCCGCCGGGGACGAACGGCCTCGCCGAGACGTCGAACATGCCGAGAACGGAACGCGGGCGGGACGCCTCCCGCTCGAGGAACGGGTATCTCACGATGGAGCCGCAGCCGGCGCAGAACGGGCAGTAGACGCCGTTCAGGTCGGCCTCGTCGAAGTTGGAAAGCGTGAAGAGCCCCGAGAGCACGTCCGGCGGGGCGAAGAAGACGACCACCTCGGGCGCGTCGGCCTCCGCGAGCTTGTCCCAGCGCTTGAACACGATGTTGCGGGCCGGCGCCGTGAAGTCCGGCGAGCGCCGCTCATACTCCTTTACCAGCTCGGGGGTCTTCTTGTACCGTTCTCCCTCCAGGGTGCCCGTGATGCCGCAGGAAAGAAAGTGCTCGAAGTTCGGCATCACGTCGTGCGTGAAGCCCAGGTATCGCTTGCCGCCGGCGCAACCGACCGTCTCGAGGTCGAAGCGCAGGCTCGTGCCCTGGCGAACCTTGTTCAGGTCCGCCAGAAAACACCGGTGGCCCCCGGGCGGCTCCGGCCGCTCGACACCGCCTTCGTCATCCGTGTACCAGCAGGCGAGCGGAAGCTCCGCAGCCCCGAAATATTTCGCCCATTGCCTCAGGAACTCTTCCTTCCGCGTCGTCTCCATCGCGTTGTCCTCCCGATTTCAGGATCCCTCCGGGATCCCGGATGCCGGGGCACTTCCGTCCCGCCCCGACCGGCGGCTCGGCCCCGAAGCCCATGAGCTTATTGTAGCGGCTTGCGGGTCCCTCGCGAGCCGTTTGACGAACGCGCCGCGCCCGCCGATCCCGCCCCCCTAGAATCCGATCTTCGTTTCGACGACGAACTGCGCCCGGGAAATGGACGGGTCGCCGTCCAGAGGAAACGCCATGTCGACGTGGATGACCCTTCCGAGCGCCGACCGGGCGTTGCCGATGCGCAGCCCGACCCCGGCGTCCCGGAGAACGCCGGGGTCCCCGGCCTTCGCGAAGCCTGCGCCCCAGGCCCGTCCCATGTCGTAGAAGACCGCTCCGCCGAGACGAAAAAGCCGGAAAGGGTAGAACGCCGTGTAGTACCGCGCCTCCAGGGTGAAGAGCGCCCGCCGGTCTCCCGCCTGATAGCGGCGCGGGTATCCGCGCAGGCCGGTCTCGCCGCCGAGCACCAGCTCGTGGTCGGGATCGAGGTTGATGCCGCGACTGGCGGACAGGAACGAGTACACGAGCCAGTCTTCCGACAGCCGCAGGTACAAGCGGCCCTCGGCGCCCACCGTCGCGTCGCGGACCGATCCGCCCTCGTACCGGCCGTCCCCGGCGGCATCAACGAACACGGTCGAGGATCGGACGGGATGAAAGCCCTTTCCGAATTTCCCGGCGAAGACGGCGGCCGCCCGATCGGCGCCGAACCCGGTGTTCGCGTACCCGAGCGAGGCCTGCACGTGCATCCCCAGAAAAAAGTCCTCCGTCCGCGCGATCTGGTCGCGGTTCCTCGCCTTTTCGAACTCGTCTTCCACCAGCTCGACCCCGACCCACGGGTACGCCAGGATCCGATCGGGCGGGAGCGCGCCGGAGGGAACCTCGCCCGGCGCGGGGGCGAACCACGATTCGTCGCCCGTGAACCCCAGCGTGTACCGGGTGACCCAACCGCCCCTCAGTCCCCGCGACCATCCTCCCCATACTGAGCCTTTCCTCTGGCGGGTCTGATAGCGGTCGGCAAACCCAGCGCGACCGAACGGCGTGTCGACGCGCAGATCGTCGGCAAAATCGGCCCCGGCGGCCCGGCGGGTATCCAGGGCGTAAAAGGGACGTTCCACGAGCACGCTTCGCGTCCGTCCGTCGCTGTTCTCGGCAACGAAAAGCTCGGTCCGGATCCAGCTCTTCCCGATGCGCGGTACGTTCAGAAACGTGCTGAATGTGTCCCGGTCGGGCTTCTGCGCCCGCGAAACGCCGAAGCCGATCCCCGTCCCGAGCAGGTTCAGTTCCTCGATGTCGACGCTGATCGTATTCGCGCCCCCCTGCCGTCCGAACGAAATCCCGGGCTGCAGCGTCCACACGTCGCGGGTGACGACCTCGACGTCGACGCGGCCGTCGTGCCAGGCAACCGGCCGAATCCGGGCGTCGTAGAAGAACCGGTTCGACCGCAGGATCCGCTCCGACTCGTCCAGCACTCGGCGGTCGTACGGATCGCCGGTCCGGAACAGCAGCTGGTCCCGGATCACCCACGGACGCGTTTTCACGTGCAGGTGGTTCGCGAGCCGGAACAGCCGGTTGTCTTCCTGCGGATCGGCGAGATCGAAGATGTTTTCGTTGCGGATGAAGACCTTGCCGATGACGGCGCCGCGGGCCTTGAGCTCCTCGTCGGACGGAACGCGGTCCGGAAGAACACCCCGCAGGAGGTGCGGCGGCGACATCGTCTGCGCCGCTGCGAGGCCCGGCCCGGTCGGGGCGGCCGCCACCGAACCGACCGCCACGAGGCACGATGCCAGCCAGGCGACGGCCGAACGCCCCGCGCGGCGCCCCCCGCTCCGTCCTCCGCCCTCCGGAACCGAGCGCTCCGCCCCCGTCGCCGTAGCCATCATGAAGAGTCTGAACCAGCGGCAATCCTTTTGCCACCGGCCCCGACGGCGCTCGGCTTGCCCCGCGCACCGCCGCGCGGCCTGCGCTCACGGGGAGACGGCGGCGGTCCGGTCCGTCCGGGCGACGGCGAGACGATCCGACGACGTCGCCCGCGCCGCGCTCCTTGTCGCGGCGCTCCCGGGCGTCACTCCCCCACGGAGATCCAGTAGGCCCGGATGCCGCCCGGCACGGCGTAGCCCCTGGCCGTAACCGCGGCATTGTCGACGATCGCGTCGTCGGTTACCGGAGCGAAAGGCGCGACGGCGTCGTCATAGTAGGCCGTCCCGCGGCTCGGCGCCGGGTAGACGGTGTTGTCCGAGGCAAGACGCAGCGTGAACGTATTGTCCGCGTTCCAGCCGAGCAGCACGTTTCCGGACCGGGCGGCCGGAAAGTGGACGTCGACTTTGTCGGCGCCGAGCACGCTGTCCGAAGAGAACGAGCCGATGACGTCGACCATCGCCGTATTTTCCAGACCCGCGGCGCCCAACGCCGCCCCCGCCGATTCCCATACGCCGGGCGGGAACGACAGATCGACGTACTGCCATTTCGTCCCCGCGCCGTAGACGGCGGGCACGGTCCGATCGTCCGCCGTAACGATGTTGAACGTACCTGCGGACGGATCCACATCGCGGGCTTCCCCGTGGACGATGAACGTCACGCTCTCCGGAGATTCGACGGTCGCGAAGACCTGGGGACGCATCAGGAAGTTGCCGCTGTTCCCCGCCTGGGTGATCTTCAAGCCGACCACGTTGATGAGGACCGCGTAGAAACGGATCCCCCGCTCCGAGGTCTCCACGGGGACCACGAGATTTCCGCCGACGAAGTGGACGTCGAAATGGTAATGCGCCGTGGGGTGGAGCATCACGTTGTCCAGCGCGGGATCCGCCGACCTGCCCACCACATTGTCGTAATAGACGCGGATCTTCGAATACTCTCCGGCCGGGACGTTGTCGAAGCTGCTCAGCAGCTCGGCGGCATCGAACGGGGGCGGCGCGTTGAGCAGATCGATCGAGACAGGGACGGGAAACACCGCCGTCACGAACCCGGGCATGCCGGAACGCTGCTGTTCGGCGGGGGCGTTCGGTTCCTCGAGCTGTCCGTCCGGGTCGGGGAACTCCGGGCCGGACGACGGGATCAACGCGACTTTCGTCACGGCGACCAGAACGTTGTCGAAGACCGCCGACCCGGGATTCGAGGGCGCGGCCGGAGCCGCCATCGAAGAGGCGAACGTCGTGCCCGCCGGGAAACCGGGGGCGGCGGCGAGCGAGAGGCCCACCGACGCGCTTCCCGAGGAATTCGAAGTCGTTCCTCCGCCCCCGCACGCGGCGAAGGCGACCGAAATCGCCAGCAGCACCGAAAGACCAAAGGCTCTCCCGAACGGTTCGATCGCGGTTTTCATGGGCGTTCCCTCCTGAGCGGAAAGATTTCCGTTCTCAACACCGGCCACGAGACCTCCGCGCTCCGCGCCAAGCCGCCGTGGAGCGCACTCGTGAACCGTCTAGCGGAAAAGGATCCTGCCGGCGGACAAGATCCCGCCGGTCTCGTTGCCGTGCGCCAGCACTCTCGCGTTCGATCGAATATCCGTCGCGGCTCCCCCGATGAAGACCGTCGATCCGGCGGTCTGCACCCTCTTGCCTTCCAGGTCGAAGGAGACGACGGTTCCGGCCACGCTGCTGACGCCCGTGACCAGACCATCCAGATCCACGCTCGCGCCCTCGGGAAAGCTCGTTCTCGGGGAGGCCGGATGGACGCCGGTCGCCCGAAGGGCGCCGTTCACCGGCTGCGCATCGAGCGTGGTGATCCGCACGTACATGCCGTCCGACGGTCCCGAGGGAAGATCGCGGACCGCGTCCGGAGAATAGGAGACGGCCACGACCTCTCCGACGCCGTCGGGCAATGACGCGACGTCGAACGTGCCGGCCGACGGGTCCGCAGCCGCCACATATCCGCTGAGCTCGAACTCCTCCCCTGCGGCGGCCGCCGGCTCCGTCACGTCCACATACGTCGCACGGATGCGGCCCCGGTCGTCGACGAACCCGTCGACTTCCACCACGTTGCCAACGTCGAGCGACGCAAACAACGCGGCATCGTCCACGAGCACGGTCCGACCGAGGACCGCGGCGGCCGGGGCGCTCCCCGCGACTTTCGAAGCGATGGGCCCGCGGAGTCTCGGCTCGTAGTCGATTTCCGAGGCGTTGTTGTCGTCCGCGCCATGATGAACGGTGACCACCATGCCTACGCGGAAGAGGTCCCTGTCCCGGGCGTTCGAATGGTCGACCCCCTTGGCCACCTTTTTCGTTTCGAATCCCGGAGCCACCTCGTCGTCGGTCTTGAACACCGCGCCGTCCACGTGTACGCTGCCGAAACCGGTGATCGGCCCGGTGCTGATGCCCGTGCCGCCGGTCCCTCCTCCGGCCAGGTTCCCGATGCCCCCGTCGCCGCAAGAGGAAAGGGTCATGACGACGACCGCCAAGCCGGCGACCAGCGCAGAATGCGGGAGCGAAAATCGTGAACGGATCATTCCGCGGGCCCTCCCCCGTGGTCGGCTTCGAAATAGTAGATCCCGACTCCCGCCCGTTTCCTCCCGGTTCCGCCGACCTGCGGATGGAAATCGCGATCGCGCCTGCTCAGCCACCGATCCAGCGTTTCCAGGAGCCGCTGGGATCGGGCGCGCGCGAGCGTCTTCAGCTCGGGAAGCACTTCCGCGGGGAGATTGTCATAGCAGACCTTTCGCTGGTAGAAGGGAGACCCCGGCAGGACGATGTTGTGGTCGATGGTCGAAATCAAGTCCGAGACGTCCGTTCCGAGAATACCGATCTTCTCGATTTCCCCGTCCGCCGGAACGTACGAGCGTTCCCGCAGACGGATTTTCCCCTCCGGGGTGAGCACGACGGCTCCCACCCGGAGCAGCTCGTCGAGAACCGCCCGGGGAGGGGAGTCCCCGCTGTACAGCTTCACGAGCCTGCTGAAACTGGCACCGTCCCCTTCGGCCGCGAGGTCGACCGGAGAACCCGCCGCATCCGTGAACGCGCGGTCGCGCACCCATCCGCTGACGACGCGGGCCGCCCGGTTGTAGCGACGCGAGGCCCCGAGGTCGTCGGTGCCGGGAAGGCGCTTGACCCGCAGGACCTCCTTCCGCGAGAGCCCCGTGATGACGGACACACGGGACTTCGACTGCTTCCGGCCCGGAATTCCGAAGTCCTCCGTCGCGACGTCGACGTACACGCGCTTGGCAAGATCGGAAAACGTCGCGAAGGACACGCCGTTCCGAAGAAGGAGGCGGACGAGCGGGCGCAGCAGGACCACGACGGCCGACGACAGGGCTTTTGAGGTTTGGAGGGCCATTTTTGGGAATTTTATCCCAGAAATAGGCTTGTCCACAAGAAGCTTGCAGACGATGCGGCCCCCGGCGGTTGCAGCCTGGCGCTCCGTCCGGAGAACGGAGTGCCGCCGGTCCGCGCCGATCGGCCCGTCCCCGTCGGGCGGGCTGGCGGACCCTACGAGACGGCAACCCTCCAGTCCCTTCCTTCCCAACGCCCCGCATCCGTCCAGAAAAACGTGAAGCGGACCACGCCCTTCCCCCCGGGCGAGGTCGGAATGTCCACGTATTCGATTCCCAATGCCGTCGGCGTGGACACCGTATCGGCCGTCGTGAGCCACTCGTCTCGTGTCCAGTGGAGCCGGAAGGGAGCGCCCGCCTGGATGCGAAGTGTCCGGCCTCCCCGGACGACGGGAACCTGGCGGTTGTGTTTCCAGATTTCCAGGGAAGTGCGGCTTCTCCGCGGCGACAGGTACCGGTGCGCGGCTTCGGGAACAAGGTCGAAGACCCGCCTGTCGCGCACCGAGCGGAGGAGCTTGATGTACTCGGCGTGAGCCCACATCAGGGGCCGCGCGGAACCGGTGGGCCGCCCGAGGAACATGTGAACGTCGGGGCGATCGGGCTGGTCCCATACCTGTTCGGGCAGAAGACCGGTCGGGGAAGCAAACCCTTCCATGGCCCGCACGTACGGCCCCGGGTCTCGTCCGGCGGCCAGCTCGTAATGCCCCCGTTCGCCGGCGAGCAGGGGCCAGGCGCGTCCCGTGCCCCATCCGACGAACGGGCCGCCGTCGTCTCTCTGCCCGTACCCGTCGTGGTTGTACCGCCGCCAGCACGGCCCGTGCGGAGTATCCACCTTGAGGACGGCGTCCAGCACGCGCACGGAGTCGACGACGGTCGGGTCCGAGGCGTCCCGAATGCCGTAACGGACAAGCTCCAGGAAGCCTCCGTCGACGATCTCCTTCGCGGGGAACTTCCAGGGCGTTCCCGGCGGGCGGTTGGCGAGGACCAGGACGCCGCAGTCGGGGTCTTCGAGGGGGCAGGGGTCGCCGACGTCGACGGGCCGGATGCGGATGTAGTGACGGCGTATCCCGTGCACGAGCGTTCCTTCCGTGGTCGCCGTCCATTCTTCGACGTGGGATTCCAGGAAGTCGGCGTACTCCTCCAGGAACGCGGCCGAAGCCGCGTCGCCCCTCTCTCGGGCGAACGACGCCGCGCACAACAGAGCTGCGATATTGGAGGCGATCGTGGAGGGCGAATAGCCGCCCGCTTCCTCCCATCGCTCCTCCTGGGTCGCCGGCCCGTGAAGAACGAGGTAGCGGGCCGCCCTCATCACCATGGAATAAGGGTCGAAGCCTTCCAGGTGCCCTTCGCGCGACAGACGCCTGGCCAGGAGGATCGGGAAGGCGACTTCGTCGAGCTGGATGCCTCGCCAGTACGTCTCCCCGTTGATCCAGAAATTCTGGGAGAAGCCTCCGTCCGCGTGTTGGCTTACGGCAAGATAGATCAGAGCCCGCAGGGGCGATCCGGTGTTCCCCGCGGCGACAAGCCCCGTGGCCGTGTTGACCAGGTCCCTCGTCCAGACGAGATGATACCCGCCCCTGTCCCGGTCGTCCCTCGCCTCTCCCCACGGGATGGCAAGGGAAGCGATGAACGCGCCGGGAAACGTCTTGTCTTCATGGGCGAGAAGGAGGCTGTAGCTTCCGCGATAGAGGTCTCCCCCGTCGCCGGAGGCCCCTTCGAGAGGAAGAATCCGCGCGCACGACCGCTTCCACTGGTCGGAGTACCGCTGCAGGTGGGCCTCGAACGGCACGGCGAGCGATTCCAGGAGCGCGGTCGTCGCGTTGTGCAGCCCGTCCCCGAAGGCCAGCCCCATCGTGAACTCGCGGCTCCCCGGCGGCAGTTCGCCCGTAAGCGCGATGTTGCCGTCGGGGGCCCGATCGAACTGCCAGTCCATCCGGAAATCGTCCGCAAGGTCGGTCCATCCGTCGCTCGTTCCGACGTACCCGCAGGAAAGACCCGAGAAGGGAACGGTTGCCGCCAGCGCCAGCCACACCCCGTCCTTTTCGGCCGCCAGAATTCGCCGCCCCGCCGATTCCAGCACGAAGCCGTTGTTTCCCCATCCTCCGCCGCCGAGATGGGGGGCGCACAGGACATAGAGTCGCAGGCGCTCGAGGAGGGAGTCGTCGCCCGATACCGTCGTGTGCATCAGCAGACACGGCAGGTGCGGGTCGGCGATCACCTCCTTGACGAGGAAATAGGAGCCGTGCGGATCGGCATTGGTGATCCGGTACCCGAGGACATGGGAGGAGAGGCGTTCGGTCCGGCGCCGCAGATGGCGCTTCTCCTCGTGAAAAAAGGACGCCCCGTCGGTGACGAGGTATTGCAGGTCCCGGAGCTGGGGACGGTCCACCGTCGGGTAATAGACCTCGGTCACGATGCCGTTCCAGATCGTGAACCAGAGCCTGCTGGAACTGGCGTAGGCGGTGCCGACCCCGTCTTTGGCGCCGTGGGTCCACCGCGGCGGAATGCCGGGCCGACCGAAAGCCTCGCCGCCTCCAAGCGACGTCCCCATGCCGGATCCTTTCCGCGGAAAGCGCCGTTCCCCGTGCCGGGCGCGGCGTCCGCCTCCGCCCTTAATTTCGCCCTTCACCGACCCCGTCCGCAAGAAGCGATCGTGCCGGGGAAAAGCCTCATCCAAGAGGAGGCTCCCCCGGGGCCCGGCCCCCTGTCAAGGAGC
>CAYWOT010000055.1:0-11741 GCA_964459975.1 uncultured bacterium | reverse complement strand
AGGCGTGGAAGCGGTCGTATCCCCTCTCCTACAAGCAGGGGAAGGGGATGATCAAGCCCCAGTACGTGGTGGACCAGATCTACCGCCTCACCGGCGGGGATGCGATCATCGCGACGGAGGTGGGCCAGAACCAGATGTTCGCCGCCCAGTACTACCTGTTCGACCGGCCCCGGACCTTCCTGACCTCCGGCGGGCTGGGCACGATGGGATTCGGGCTTCCGGCGGCGATCGGCGCCCAGGTGGCGCTGCCCGACAAGCTGGTGATCGACATCGCGGGCGACGGGAGCGTCCAGATGAACATTCAGGAGCTCGCCACCGCCGTCCAGTACCGTCTGCCCGTGAAGGTCGTGATCCTCAACAACGGGTCTCTCGGAATGGTGCGCCAGTGGCAGGAGCTGTTTTTCCATGGCAAGCTGTCCCACACGTGCCTGCCCAAGACGCCCGATTTCGTGCGCCTCGCGGAGGCGTACGGCGCAACCGGGTTCCGCGCGAAGAAGCCCGAGGAGGTGCCGGACGTTCTCCGGAAGGGGTTCGCGGCGCCCGGGCCCACCATCATCGACATTCCGACCGATCCCCACGAGATGGTCTACCCGATGGTTCCCGCGGGGGCGCCTCTGACGAAGATGCTTCTCGTGTGACGGGAGGAGCGATGCGCCACACCATATCCGTCCTGGTCGAGAACGAGTTCGGGGTCTTGAGCCGCGTTTCGGGGCTGTTTTCCGGGCGGGGTTTCAACATCGAGTCGCTGACGGTCGCGGAGACGCTGGACCCGACGGTGTCGCGCATGACGATCGTGACGTCGGGAAACGAGCAGATCGTCGAGCAGATCCTGAAGCAGCTCAACAAGCTCGTGTCGGTGATCAAGGTGATCGACCTGACGAACGCGGAGACGGTCGACCGCGAGCTCGAGCTGATGAAGGTGAATGCGGACCCGGAGACGAAGGCCGAAGTGCTGCGGCTGGTGGACATCTTCCGCGCCAAGATCGTCGACGTGGCGTCCCGGTGCTACACGATCGAGATGACCGGCGACGAGGAAAAGATCAACGCGCTGCTCCAGCTGCTCAAGCCGATCGGCATCCGCGAGATCGTCCGCACGGGCCGGGTGGCCATCGCGCGCGGCATGTAGCGGAAGCGGCGGCAACGACGCCAAGACGGATCCTTTCAATTACGAGCATTCGGGGGAGGGGTGACGATGGTTCGGATCTACCACGAGAAGGACGCCAGGCAGGCGGTGCTGAAGAAGAAGAAGATCGCGATCCTGGGGTACGGGAGCCAGGGGCACGCCCACGCGAACAACCTGCGGGACAGCGGAATGGACGTCGTCGTCGGGGAGCTGGCCGGGTCGGCGAACGCGGCGAAGGCGAAAAAGGCGGGGTTCGAGGTCACGGACGCGGCGGCCGCCGCGGGCAAGGCCGACGTCGTCGTGATGCTTCTGCCGGACGAGCTGCAGGGGGAGATCTACAAGGCCGCCGTGGCGTCGAAGCTCAAGAAGGGCGCGTATCTCATGTTCGCGCACGGATTCAATATTCATTACGGCCAGATCGTTCCCCGCCCGGACGTCAACGTGTTCATGGTGGCCCCGAAGGGGCCCGGCCACCTGGTTCGGGCGCAGTACGACAAGGGAGAGGGCGTTCCCGCGCTCATCGCTGTCCACCAGGATCCCGCGGGGGACAGCCGCGACGTCGCGCTCGCCTACGCGGCCGCCATCGGGGCGGCCCGCGCGGGCGTGATCGAAACGTCCTTCCGGGAGGAGACGGAGACCGACCTCTTCGGCGAGCAGGCGGTGCTGTGCGGAGGGGTGACCGCGCTGATCCTGGCGGGGTACGAGACGCTGGTCGAGGCCGGCTACGCTCCGGAAATGGCGTACTTCGAGTGCCTGCACGAGCTCAAGCTCATCGTGGACCTCATCTACGAAGGCGGGATATCCACGATGCGTTACTCCGTCAGCAACACCGCGCAGTACGGGGACCTGACCCGGGGGCCCCGGGTCGTGGGCGCCGACGCGAAGGCCGAGATGAAGCGGATGCTGACGGAGGTCCAGGACGGGTCGTTCGCCCGGGAGTGGATCCTCGAGAACCGGGCGGGCCGCCCCGTGTTCAACGCCCTCACCCGGCGCGGCGACGAGCACCCGATCGAGGAGGTGGGACGCCGCCTCCGGGCGATGATGCCGTGGATCGCGAAGGGGCGGTTGGTGGACCGGACCAAGAATTGATCCGGGCGCATCAGGCCGGAGGCGATGGAGCCGCGAAGGAAGCGCGCGAAGGGCGGGGTGATCGCCCCGGAGGGGGTCCCGTTTCTCGTGGGAGGGGCGGTTCTGGCGGCGCTGCTCGGGTTCGTGTGGCCGGCGACCCTTCCCGCCGCGGTCCTGGGGGGCCTGCTGACGCTCTACGTCGGCTGGTTCTTCCGAAACCCCGACCGTTCGCCGCCTTCGGTCCCGGGCGCGGTGCTCGCGCCGGCCGATGGTAGAATAGTGTACGCGGGCGAAAGTCCGGCCGGCCGGTATTCGGGAGAACCCGGGAAACGGGTGAGCATCTTCATGTCCCTCCTGGATGTGCACGTCAACCGGGCGCCGGTTTCCGGCACGGTGACGTCCGTCCGATACCACCGGGGACGGTTCCTGGCGGCCAACGTCGAGAAGGCGTCGCTCGCCAACGAGCAGAACGGGGTGGCGCTCGAGACGCCGGAGGGGTGCCGGGTGGTCTACGTGCAGATCGCGGGGTTCATCGCGAGGCGCATCGTGTGCGACCTCGCTCCGGGGGACGTGGTCCGGATGGGGCAACGCGTCGGGATGATCCGTTTCGGATCGCGGGTGGACGTCTTCCTCCCCGCCTCCGCGTCCTTGAAGGTGCGCAAGGGGGAGCGGGTCCGGGCGGGAGAGAGCGTCGTGGGGGTATTGTGATGACGAGAAGGGCGCGGCGAAACGACGGGTTGAGCCGGGGGATCTACGTCCTGCCCAACCTGATCACGTCGGGGTCGCTGTTCGCGGGATTCTATTCGCTCGCGGCGACCTATACCGGGCAGTTCGAAAAGGCGGCCATGGCGATCATCGCGGCGGTGGTGCTGGACGGACTGGACGGCCGCGTTGCGCGGATCACGCGGACGACCACGACGTTCGGCGTCGAATACGACTCGCTTGCGGACATCGTGTCGTGCGGCGTGGCGCCGGCGTTTCTCGTGTACGGCTGGGCCCTCTCCCGCTTCGGGCGCTGGGGGTGGCTGGCCGCGTTCCTGTTCCTCATCTGCGGGGCGCTCAGGCTCGCCCGGTTCAACGTCCAGATCAACACCGTCGAGAAGGGGAAGTTCAACGGCCTGCCGATTCCCGCCGCGGCGACGTTCGTGGCGTCCCTGATCCTCCTCTTCTACTACCTGGGCGGGACGGGGGACATCAAGCACATCGCCGTGCTGCTCGCGATCTACGTCCTGGCGTTTCTCATGGTCAGCACGGTGAAATACAGCAGCTTCAAGGACCTGGAGCCGTTCCGCCGCCGGCCGTTCAACACGCTGGTGGTGTTCATCCTTCTTGCTCTTCTGCTTGCCGCCGAGCCCCAGGTGATGATCTTCCTGTTCGTCTCCGCCTACATCGTCTCCGGACCGGCGGGAGAGGTGGTGCGGATATTGCGGGGCCGACGTAGGGAAGCGAAGGAAAGCGAGAGGAGCATTCATGGGCATGACGCTTACGGAGAAGATCCTCGCGAGGCACGCGGGGAAGGAGAGGGTTGAGCCGGGAGAGCTGATCCTCGCGAAGGTCGACCTCGCGCTCGGCAACGACGTGACCAGCCCGATCGCCATCCAGGCGCTTCGGCGCCTGGGGGTGCGGGAGGTGTTCGACCGGGAGCGGATCGCGCTCGTGCCGGACCACTTCACGCCGAACAAGGACATCCGCTCGGCCGAGCAGGCGAAGATGATGCGCGATTTCGCCCGCGAATACGGGATCGTGAACTACTTCGAAGTCGGGCGGATGGGGATCGAGCACGTGCTGCTTCCCGACGAAGGGCTCGTCGTGCCCGGCGACCTCGTGATCGGTGCGGACAGCCACACCTGCACGTACGGAGCGCTGTGCGCGTTCTCGACCGGCGTCGGGAGCACCGACCTCGCCGCCGCGATGATGGCCGGGGAGGTATGGCTCAAGGTGCCGCAGTCGCTCCGGATCGTGCTGTCGGGCAGGCCCGGGAAGTGGGTCGAGGGAAAGGACGTCATCCTCTACATCATCGGGAGGATCGGGGTGGACGGCGCGCTGTACCGGGCGATGGAGTACACGGGGGACGGGCTTGCGTCCCTGTCCATGGCCTGGCGCTTCACGATCGCCAACATGGCGATCGAAGCGGGGGCGAAAAACGGCATCTTCCCCTTCGACGGCGTCACGAAAGCGTATTCGGACGGGCGGGCGGCGCGGGAGTACGTCGTGACCGAGGCCGACGGCGACGCGCGGTACGCCGACGAGATCGACGTCGACCTGGGGAAGCTGGAGCCCCAGGTGGCGTTCCCGCACCTGCCGGGAAACACGCGCCCCCTCTCCCGGGTGGGGCACGTCCCCATCGACCAGGTGGTGGTCGGGTCCTGCACCAACGGTCGGATCGAGGACTTGCGCAGCGCGTGCGCCGTGCTGCGCGGCCGGAAGGTCCACGACGGCGTCCGGATGCTCGTGTTTCCCGCGACGCAGGAGATCTGGCTCCAGGCGGCGCGGGAGGGGCTGATGGAGACCTTCGTCTCCGCGGGCGCCGCGGTCTCCACGCCGACCTGCGGTCCCTGTCTGGGCGGTCACATGGGGATCCTGGCGAAGGGCGAGCGGGCCGTGGCCACCACGAACCGGAACTTCGTGGGGCGCATGGGGCATCCCGAGAGCGAGGTGTACCTGGCCAACCCGGCGGTGGCGGCCGCGTCCGCGGTGCTCGGCCGGATCGGCGGCCCCGACGAGCTGTAGGGACGGTCCCGGTGGCGGGGCCTGGCGGGCTGATGTCGGGTCCGCAGTCCACGACAAAAGATGGGCAAACCGGGGACGGCACGACGGGACCGTCCCTGCTTTTTGTCAGCGCCTTGTGGACGGCGTGTGGTCGGGGACGCTCCTGAGTTGGGAAAACGAGTAAAGCCAGGAACGTCCCCGGCACCGGGGAACCCCCCGCTGCGCCTGACGGGGCCTAAAGGCGTTTGACCTGGTGCCGGGGACACGCCCGGCTTTTTTTCTTTACCCAAACTCGGGCGTGTCCCCGACGGTGGAGGAACGCGGATGACGCTGAAAGGGAGGGCATGGAAGTACGGGGACGACGTCGACACCGACGTCATCATCCCCGCCCGGTACCTGAACACCTCGGATCCGGCGGACCTGGCCCGCCACTGCATGGAGGACATCGACGCGGAGTTCGCGGCGAAGGTCCGGCCCGGCGATTTTCTGGTGGCGGGGAAGAACTTCGGCTGCGGGTCCTCGAGGGAGCACGCGCCCATGGCCATCAAGGCCTCCGGGGCCTCGGCGGTGATCGCGCGGTCCTTCGCGCGGATCTTCTACCGGAACGCCTTCAACATGGGGCTGCCCATCTTCGAGGCTCCGCAGGCGGTCGACGAGATCGAGGCGGGGGACCTCCTGGCGCTGGACATGGAGGGGGGAACGCTGAGGAACGAGACGAAGGGACGGCAGTACGCGATCCCGCCGGTTCCGCCGTTCATGCAGGAGCTCGTCGCAGCCGGCGGGCTTCTGAACTACATGGCCGCCCGGCGGAAAGGGAGGTAGCTGCGATGCCCAGGATCTGCGTGTTTCCCGGAGACGGGATCGGGCCCGAGGTGACCCGGGAGGCGCTGGCCGTCCTCCGGACGGTGCAGGAAATCTCGGGGAACCGGCGGTTCGAAACGGAGGAGGAGCTGCTGGGAGGGGCGTCCTACGACGTCCACGGGGTTCCGATCACCGACCGGGCGCTGGCGACGGCGCGGTCCGCCGACGCCATTCTGCTGGGGGCGGTGGGCGGACCGAAGTGGGACGTGCTTCCCTTCGAAGTGCGTCCGGAGCGCGGCCTTCTCGACCTGCGTAAGGCCCTCGACCTGTTCGCGAACTTGAGGCCGGCCAAGGTGTTCGGGCCGCTCCTCGACGCCTCGCCCCTGCGGAGGGAGCTTGTGGAGGGGATCGACATCCTGGTCGTGCGGGAGCTCACGGGGGGGATCTACTTCGGCGAGCCGCGGGGGATCCGCATCGTCGACGGCGTCGAAACGGGGATCAACACGGAGGTCTACACCCGGCCGGAGATCGAGCGGGTCGCGCGGGTCGCCTTCGAGCTCGCCCGGAAGCGGACGGGGCGGCTGATCTCCGTGGACAAGGCCAACGTCCTCGAGACGACGGTGCTTTGGAGAAAGGTGGTCACGGAGGTCGGGGAGCGGGAATTCCCGGACGTGGCGCTGTCCCACATGCTCGTCGACAACTGCGCGATGCAGCTCGTGCGCGCGCCGAAGCAGTTCGACGTGGTCGTCACGACGAACCTGTTCGGCGACATCATTACGGACGAGGCGTCGATGATCACCGGCTCGATCGGCATGATCCCGTCCGCCTCGCTCGGGGGATCCGTGGGGCTGTTCGAGCCGATCCACGGCAGCGCTCCGGACATCACGGGCAAGGGGCTGGCCAATCCCCTGGCGGCGATACTTTCCGTGGCGATGATGTTAAACTACTCGTTTGATATGCGGGAGGAATCCGCGCTGATCGAGAAGGCGGTCGCCGCGGCGCTTGCGGACGGCTGCCGGACGGGCGACATCTACCGCGACGGGCCGGGAGTCCGGCGGGTGGGCACGTCGGAAATGGGCGAGAAGGTGCGGCAAACGATCCGGGACATTTCGTGACAAGGAGCGTGGGGAAGATGAACGCGAAGCGGTTTACGGTCGCCGTGGCGGGGGCCACGGGCGCGGTGGGAGAGGTGATGCTGTCGATTCTCGAGGAGCGGAAGTTCCCCGTCGGGGACGTCCGGCTCCTGGCCTCGGAGCGGTCGGTCGGGAAACGGGTCCGCTTCCGGGGGGAACAGGTGCCCGTGGAGCTGCTCCAGAAGAGCTCCTTCAAGGGAGTCGACATCGCGTTGTTCTCCGCGGGGGCTTCCCGGAGCCGGGAGTTCGTTCCGGCCGCGACGGAGTCCGGCGCCGTGGTCGTCGACAATTCGTCGGCGTTCCGGATGGAGCCGGACGTCCCGCTGGTGGTGCCGGAGATCAATCCCGACGCCATCGCGCAGTACCGGAAGCGCGGGATCATCGCGAACCCGAACTGCACGACGATCGTCGCGATCATGCCGCTCAAGCCGCTCCACGACTACGCGACGCTCAAGCGCGTCGTCGCCTCCTCCTACCAGGCGACCTCCGGGGCGGGGGCCAAGGCGATGGCGGAGCTCGTCGCGCAGACGAAGGCGTTCGCAAAGGGGGAGAACCTGGAGGTGGCCGCGTTCCAGCACCAGATCGCCTTCAACGTCATCCCGCACATCGACGCGTTCCTGGAGAACGGCTACACCAAGGAAGAGATGAAGATGACGAACGAGGGGCGCAAGATCCTGGGCATTCCCGATCTGCGCGTCACCTGCACCACGGTGCGGGTGCCGGTGCTTACCGCCCACTCGATCTCGATCAACGCGCAGTTCGAGCGGAAGGTCACGCGGGAGAAGGCGCGCGAATTGATCGCGGCGTTTCCCGGCTGCCAGGTGATGGACGACCCGGGAGGCAACGTCTATCCGATGCCGCTGTTCTGCGCCGGGAAGGACGACTGCTACGTCGGGCGGATCCGCGAGGACGACACGGCGGAAAACGCCCTCAACCTCTGGGTCTGCGGGGACCAGCTTCGGAAGGGGGCGGCGCTCAACGCGGTGCAGATCGCCGAGGTGCTCGCCCGGAAGCACCTGCAGCCCGCCGCGGTGTAACGGCGGGAGGCTTCCCGGGGCGGGGGAGGGGAAGGCGGAAGGCTTGGAGGACGGTTCCGCGGCCCGGGAAGACGGCCGGAAGTCTGCGCGCGGGTCGATCCGGGCGACCGTGTCGTACGACGGCACGGCGTACCGCGGGTTCCAGAGGCAGGCCGACGGCGTCACCGTCCAGTCCGTTCTGGAGAAGGCGCTGGAGCGGCTTCTCCAGGAGCCCGTGCGCGTCCGGGCCGCCGGACGGACGGACGCGGGCGTGCATGCCCGCGCGCAGGTGATCGATTTCGCGCACTCGGGGCGGCGCTCCGCGGCCACGATCCTCAAGGGCGGCAACGCGCTGCTGCCCGGCGACATCCGGATCGTCGCCGCCGAGGAGGCGCCCGGCGCCTTCGACGCGAGGAGGGACGCGACGTCGAAGGAGTACCGGTACTTCCTGTACCTCGCCCCGGTGGCGTCGCCGTTTCTTTTGTCCTACGCCTGGCACCTTCCGCGGGCCGTCGACATCGGGGCGATGCGGGCGGGGCTTGCGCACCTCGTGGGGACGCACGACTTCTCCTCGTTCCGGGGGCAGGGATGCACGGCGAGGACGCCGGTGCGGGAGCTCCTGGGAGCCGGGATCGAGGCGGAAAGCGTTCCGGGCCTCCACTCCGTCCGGGTCGAGGGGCGGGGGTTCCTCCGGCACATGGTGCGCAACATCGTGGGGACCGCCGTCGAAGTCGGCGCGGGCAAGATCCCGCCGGAGCGGATGCGCGAGCTGCTCGCGCTTCGCGATCGCAGGCTCTCCGGGCCGACGGCGCCGGCCCGCGGGCTGTTCCTCTGGCGGGTGGCGTACGGGGCGTGGCGGAGCGGCCCGCCTTGAAAGCGGCGCGGGGTTCCCGGAACCTGGGCTTTTCCCCTTGACGCACGGGACGGGGTCGGATTAAATATCTCTTTTGATTTACGAGGCGAAAGGCGCAGGGAACATGAAGACGACGGTTTTTTTTACGAGAGAGCAGGTGCCCCCCGACTGGTATGTCGTGGACGCGCAGGACCAGGTTCTGGGGCGCCTGGCCGCGCGCGTGGCGACCGTTCTCCGGGGGAAGAACAAGCCGGCATATACCCCGAATGCGGACGTAGGCGACTTCGTGATCGTCGTCAACGCGGACAAGGTGAAACTCACCGGCACGAAGGCCACCGACAAGTCGTATTACCGGCATTCGGGGTACATCGGGGGCTTGAAGGAGACCACGCCGGCGAAGGTGCTCGCCTCGAAGCGGCCCGAGCGTCTCGTGGAGTGGGCGGTGCGCGGGATGCTCCCGAAGTCCCGGTTGGGCGACCGCCTCTTCACCAAGCTCAAGGTGTACGCGGGGCCGGATCATCCCCACGAGGCGCAGCAGCCGAGGCCGCTCGCCGTGAACGAACCGGAAAGGGCGTGAAGCGCATGGCACAGCAGCAGACGACGATCGGTGCGACGGGAAAGCGGAAGACGTCGATCGCGCGGGTCTACGTGACCCCCGGGACCGGCCGCATCCTGGTGAACGGACGGGAGTTCGAGGAGTACTTTCCCGTGCTCGCCCTGCGGGCGACCGCCGTGCAGCCGCTGGTCCTCACGGGGAAGCGGCAGAGCGTCGACATCGAGGTCAACGTCAGCGGGGGAGGGCCTGCCGCGCAGGCCGACTCCTTGAAATACGGGATCGCCAAGGCGTTGCAGATCGAGAGCCCCGAGCTGCGCTCGATCCTGAAGCGCGCCGGATACCTGACGCGGGACGCGCGCGTCAAGGAACGCAAGAAGTACGGTCAGCCGGGAGCGAGGAAACGGTTCCAGTTCTCCAAGCGGTAGGCGCGATGGGCTTTTCGCCCCGCGGATGGATCCAGAAGGGGAAGGCCGACGGCGCCTTCCCCTTTTTTTTGGGAGAGAGGTAGATGAAGAAGAAGGTCGCGATCTACGGGGCGACGGGGTACACGGGGTTCGAGCTCATCCGGCTGCTGTTGTCGCACCCCGGGGCCGCGATCACCGCGCTCTCGTCCGAGCAGTTCGCGGAGCAGCCGGTCGACCGGGCGTTCCCCCCGTTCCGCGGGAGGCTTCGGGACGTGGTCTTCGCGAAGATGGAGCGGATCCGTGCCGAAGAGGTGGACGCCGTCTTCCTGGCCCTTCCGCACACGGTCTCGGCGTCGGTGGCCGGGGCGATCGCCGCGCGCGGCGTGCGCGTCGTCGACCTGTCGGCCGATTTCCGGTTCCGGCGGATTCCGGTGTACGAGGCGGTCTACGGCGTCCGCCACCCGGAGCCGGGACTTGCGGAACGAGCCGTCTACGGCCTTCCGGAGATCCACCGCGACCCGCTCCGGAACGCGCCGCTGGCGGCCGTTCCCGGCTGCTTCCCCACGGCGGTGATTCTCGCCCTCTATCCGCTCGTCCGGCGAGGACTGATCGAGGTGGAGGGAATCGTGGCCGACTGCAAGACCGGCGTCTCGGGCGGCGGACGGGGGCCGACGCTTGGCCTTCACTACCCGGAGGTGGAGCAGGGCGTCCGGGCGTACGGCCTTCCGCTGCACCGGCACAACCCGGAGATGGACCAGGAGCTCTCCCTCGCCGCCGGGCGGCGCGTGGCGGTGACCTTCGTTCCGCACCTCCTCCCGATGGTGCGCGGGATCCTGGCGACGTGTTACGCGACGACGGCGCCGAAGGCGGGGCCGGAGGAGGTGGAGCGCGCCTTCCGGGAACAGTACGGGGGGGAGCCGTTCGTCCGCCTGTGCGCGCCCGGCGTGCTGCCTTCGACGAAGGACGTCTTCGCCAGCAATTTCTGCGACATCGCCTGGCACGTCGACCCGAATCATCGGCGGGTGATCGTCGTCGCGGCGATCGACAACCTGGGGAAGGGCGCCTCGGGCGGCGCCGTGCAGTGCTTCAACCTCATGATGGGGTTCCCGGAGGACGAGGGCCTCCGGGCGGCTCCCGTCTTCCCGTGAGCGCCTCCCGCCCCGGAGTTGCGGTGGTCATCCCCGCCCGGTACGGCGCGAGCCGGCTTCCGGGGAAGCCCCTGGCGCAAATAGACGGTCGTCCGATGATATGGTATGTTTGGAAAACCGCACGGGAATCGGAGTGCGCGACGCGCGTGCTCGTGGCAACGGACGACGAACGGATCGCCGGCGCGGTGCGCGGGTTCGGGGGGGAAGCGAGAATGACGTCTCCCGACTGCGCGTCGGGAACGGACCGGGTGGCCGAGGCGGCGCGGGACCTTTCCGAGGAGATCATCGTCAACCTGCAGGGCGACGAGCCGACGATGGACCCGTCGGTGATCGACGCCGTCGCGTCGCCGCTCCTTTCGAGCCCTTCGATCCGGATGACCACGGCCGCGGTCGTCCGGGACGACCCGGAAGAGTTCCGGCGGGCTTCCGTCGTCAAGGTGGTGGTCGACGACCGCGGGGACGCGCTCTACTTCTCCCGGGCGCCGGTCCCTCATTACCGGGCGGCCGGCCCGGTCCGGTACCGGAAGCACATCGGCATCTACGGATACCGGAAGGACTTCCTGCTTCGCCTCTGCGCCCTTCCCCCGAGCACGCTGGAGACGGCGGAGTGCCTGGAGCAGCTCCGGGTGCTGCAGTCCGGGGACCGGATCCGCGTGGTCGACGTGACGTTCGACTCGGTGGCCGTGGACACCCCCGAGGACCTCC
Source organism: uncultured bacterium (assembly GCA_964459975.1). Classification (GTDB taxonomy): domain Bacteria; phylum Desulfobacterota; class Deferrimicrobia; order Deferrimicrobiales; family Deferrimicrobiaceae; genus CSP1-8. Next base: position 225 of record CAYWOT010000055.1, on the reverse strand, counting down.
GTGCGGTGGAGATGAGGATATGCGCCCGCGAAAGACGGTGAAACCGAAATACATCTTCGTGACCGGGGGAGTCGTCTCCTCCCTGGGGAAGGGGCTCGCCGCCGCGTCGATCGGCGCCCTGCTGGAGGCGCGGGGCCTGCGGATCACGATGCTCAAGCTCGACCCCTACATCAACGTCGACCCGGGCACGATGAACCCGTTCCAGCACGGCGAGGTCTTCGTCAC
>CAYWOT010000054.1:0-11748 GCA_964459975.1 uncultured bacterium | reverse complement strand
TGCGGCGGTAGAGGCGCTGCTGGCCGCGGACGGGGCGGACGCGGCCCGAGTCATTGCCGTGCACCGCGGAAAAGGGCCGACGGATCTTTCTCCTTGGGATCGGGCGCTTCTCGAAAAACTGGCCGCGGACTGCGGCGCCCGGCCCCATCCGGACCTGGCCGCGATCCTCGACGCGGAGACCGCCGGGGGCCCGCGGGGCACGACGGGGTCGGCTCTGCGCCACCTTCAGGAGCACCTGTTCGGGACCGACCCGCCGCGCACAGGGATCGACCCTTCCGTTGCCTGTCTCGCCGTCCGGGACTTGCTCGAGGAGGCCGAGGTCGCCTCGGGGATGGCGCAGGAAGCGCTCCGGCGCGATCCGTCGCTGAAGCCCTCCGACATCGGGATTCTCGTCCCCGGGGCGTCGCGGCACGAGGAGGCGGTCCGCGAGGTCTTCGCCCTCGCCGGGATTCCCGTTTCGGGCCTCTCCGGTCCGCCGCCCGTTCGCAACGTGGGCGGCGAGACCGTCTTCCATTTCCTGGCCACGCGCCGCAGGCCGGCTCCCGCGATGGCGTTGGCCGCGCTCTACTCCTCTCCGCTCATGCCGTGGGACCGGGAAGCGGGCGCGCATCTCGCCGCGGCGATCATGAAAAGGGATTTCGAGCCGAAGCCGCCCGAAGGAGCTTCCCCCGATGCCGAACGGATGATCGCGCTCATCCGGGAGCGGCACGAGACCCCGCGACGTGTCCGTGACGCGCTCGCCGAATTCGGGTCTCTGCTTGCCGGGTCCGGTGCGATGGAGCGCCACGCAAAGGAGGCGCGCTCATCGCTCTCGTCTCTTGCGGGCGGCTTACCCGACGGCGGAAATAGGGAGATCGACTGGGAAGAGCTGGCCGCGCTCGTCTCCCAGTCGCCGCTTTCGTCCGATGGCCCCCCCGCGGAGTTCACCCGGGAGGGGGCGGCGCTTCTGCGCGAAGGGGAGGAGCCGTGGCGCCCCGTGCGCCTTCTGTTCGTCCTGGGATTTTCGGAGGGACGCTACCCGGCCGGGCCGCGGCGCTCCGCCGTCTTCGACGACCGGGACCTCGCCGTCCTTTCGGGCGATCCCGGCTTCGCCGTTACGACCGCGCAGGAAGCGATGGCGCGCGGCCGGGCGCTTTTCGCGCGGCAGCTTCGATGTGCCTCCGACCGCGCCGTCTTCCTGTCGCCGCTGCGGAGTCCCGAAGGCGAACCGGTCGCTCCGTGCGGGACGGCGGCCTTCATGGCCCGCCTCTTTTGGGAGGTCGAAACGGTGGAGGACCTCTTCCTGACGCTTGAGCGCGAGTCGCACCGGTCGCGCGCAGCAGGCCTTGCCCTGGCCGCTCCGCGCGGCCCCGTCCTTCCCCGCGCGCTGGAGATCCGCGACCCGTGCCTGGGGACGGATCTCCTCTCGGACGAAAAGGGAGGCGCTCGCCACGAGACGCCGTCGCGGCTCGAGGCGCTTCTCGTTTCGCCGCTGGCGTGGTTCCTGACCCGGCACGACCTGCTTCCGCGGGAATGGGGGCCGGAGGAGCTCGATCCGGCCGCCAAGGGGATTCTCGCCCACGCGGTCTTCGAGCGGCTCTTCTCTCCCGACGCGCCTCTGCGCGACGCCGCCGGGGTCCGTTCCGCGGCCCCGAAGTATCTCGACGAGGCGATCCTGGCGCACGCCCCGTTCCTGCTTGCCGCGGAGTGGTACGTGGAGCGCCGCAACCTGCTCCGGGAGATCGAGCAGGCCGCGCTGCGCTTCCGGGAGCTTCTGGCGAGGGCGAAGGCGACGGTCCTGGGGGTCGAGACGACGCTTGCGGGCAGCGTAGGCGGCATCCCGATCCGCGGGCGCACCGACCTGCTCCTGGGGCTGCCTTCCGGGCGGATCTTCATCGTCGACTAAAAGAAGAGCCGGAGCGACAGGCGCCGCACCTGCATGGAGCGCGGGTTCGACCTGCAGACCTCGCTCTACCGGCGCATGCTCGCGGGCGGGTCGGTCGTCGGGCCTGGCGCCTCCGCCTTGGGCAAGCTCCTCAAGGAGGGGGCCGAGATCGGAATCCTCTACTACATGATGGACGACCAGCGGGCGCTTACCGACCGGAGGGAGTGGCTTCCCGGGAACCTCCCGGCGGTCGAGTCGCCGGGCGACGGCATCTCGGAAAACGCCGAGGCGCTGCTTTCCGAACGCTTCGGGACGCTGCGCGCCGGCGTGCTCCCCTTAAACGCCGCGGACGACGAGGAGCGGTTCCGGAAGAGGGGCGTGCCGACGTACGCCCTTTCGCTTAGCCCCCTCGTCGCGCGGTTCTTCGGTCCGGCGACGGCCGCGGAGGACGAGCCGTGACGCTTCCCCGTCTCGTCCTCATTCCCGCCGGGGCCGGCTCCGGCAAGACCCACCGGATCCAGACGCAGCTCGCCGACTGGGTGGTGAGCGGGGAGGTCGCCCCCGACCGGATCCTGGCGGTGACCTTCACCATCGCCGCCGCGGCCGAGCTCAAAGGGCGAATCCGCTTCGAGCTCATCCGGCGCGGCCGGATCGCGGACGCCCTGCGCCTGGAGGAGTCGTACATCTCCACGATTCACGCGTTCGGCTTCAGGCTCCTGACCGAGTTCGCCTTCGAAGGGGGGATCTCTCCGGCACCCAGGCGGCTCACCGACGACGAGGCGGACTTCCTGATCCGCAGGGCGCTTTCGAAGACCGGCAGGGCGGACGCGGTGGCCGGCGACCTGCGCAGGTTCGGGTACCGGTACGACGCGGCGGCCGAGGAAAGCGCCGAGGATACCTTCCGCGGCACGCTCCTGGGCCTGATCGGCCGCCTGCGCTCTCTTGGGCCGGCCGGCGCCGATCCGCGGCTCGCCGAAGCGGCTGCGTCGATGGTCACGCTTCTCTACGGTCCGACGGCGGACGCCGATGCGTTGAACCAGGCGCTCCACGGCGCCGTGGAGCAGCTTCTGCGGCGCTTTCCCGGGGACCTGTCGCCCGGGTTCGCCGGGAACCGGACGGCGTCCGCGGCGTTCCGGAACAACTACCGGGCGCTGCGCCGCGCGCAGGCGCCAAATGAGATCGCGGCCGACTGGGAGCTGTGGAAGGAGCTGCGGGGCCTGCGCACGTCGATGAAGGGGTCCTCCACGCCGCCCGGATACGATGCCCTGGCCGCCCGGGTGATGGAGGCCGCCGCCACGTTGTGCCGGCACCCCGGACCGCTGCGCGACGCCCTGACGCACGTCGAGGCGCTTCTGGGTGCAAGCCAGAACTGCCTGGAACGGTACGGGGAGGAGAAACGAAAAAAGAAGCTCGTCGACTACCCGGACATGCTGGCCGCAGCGTACGAAATCCTTGTAAATCGCAAAAATATCATCTCGATGGTAAACGAAAGGATCGACTGTCTCGTCATCGACGAATTCCAGGATACGAGTCCCTTGCAGTTCGCGCTGCTGTGGCGGATTTTCGAGGCCGGCGCGCCGGCTTTGATCGTGGGCGACGTCAAGCAGGCGATCATGGGATTCCAGAACGCCGATCCCCGCCTCTTCGAGGCGCTCGTGAAAAGGCACCCGGGGGCGGCCGAGCCGCTTGACCGGAACTGGCGCTCGTCGGCCCCCCTGATGGAGTGGGTCAACGCGGTGGGCGCAGGGCTGTTCGGCGGGGACTACGTCCCCCTCGCACCGATGGCCGCGGGGGGAAGCGGGCCGACGGCCCTGGAGGCGGTCGAGGCGGCGAAGCATATCCGCGGCAACGCGGCGCGCGCCTCGTGGACAGCGGCGCGGATCAAGGAGCTTCTTGCAGCGGAAGAAACGAAGGTCCGGGACAAGGAGACGGGGACGGCCAGGCGGATCCGCGGCGGCGACGTCGCGCTCCTTTGCCCCACCAATACCCTGGTGAAGGTATACGCGGAGGCCCTTCGGACGGCCGGGATCCGGACCCGGATCGCGAAGGGCGGGTGGTACGGGTCTCCCGAGGTGCAGATCGCCTGCCACGCCCTGGCGTGGCTCGCGGACGCGGGCGACCGGCACGCGGGGCTCTATCTCGCCGCAACCGAATTGGGCGAGCACACGCTTACGTCGGCGCTCGGCATCCTTCGCGCGGGGGAGCTGCTCGCCGATCCGGTCCTCGATTCCCTTGCGCCCCTTCGGGAAGGCGCGCAGGAAAAGACCGTCGCGACGCTCGTCCGGGAAGTGATCCGCGCGCTCGACCTCTACGGAAGGGCCGCCCTGTGGCCCGACGGCGCGCAGGCGAGGGCCAACCTCCTGCGCCTCGAGGTGGAAAGCGCGGCCTTCGGCGAGGCGACGCGGCAGGTCCTGCTCGCCGGGGGGTATTACGGGACCGGCCCCAAGACGTTTCTGTCCTGGCTCGCCGCCCGGGCGAAGGCCGACGATTCCCAACCCGCCCCACGCGTGGTGGACGAGGACGCGGTCACCGTGGCGACCTGGCACCGCGCCAAGGGACTCGAGTGGCCGGTCGTGGCGGTCTGCGGTCTGCACAACGAGGTCAAGCCGCGCCTCCCGGACATCTCGGTGGCGTACGAAGATTTCTCCGATCTCGGCGACATCCTGCCCAGGGCCCGCGTCGAGATCACCCCCGCGTTCGCGGCACAGGAGACGAACGACCGTTTCCGCGCGCCACTGCAGGCGGCCCTCGAGGAGCAGGCCAGGCGCCTGCTCTACGTGGCGATCACCCGGTCGCGGGAAAAGGTGATCCTGGAATGGCCGAGCCACTTGAGCAAGGGAAAGGAGCGCACCACCTACTGGTCGGTGCTCTCGGATACGGCCGCGATCGAGCTCGGAGGGGACTCGATGATCGTAGCCGGCAAACCGTTCCCGTGCCTCGTCCACCGGGCGGGAACCGGCGCGGCCCCGGCGGCGGAAGCGGCGGAGGAGCCGCCCGCGCCGCTTGCGCCGTATGGCCGCCGGGCGATCGAGCCGCGCATCGTGCCGGCCGACCTTACGCTCGACAACGTCGTCCCGTCCGCGCTCCAAGCCCCGGAGGCCGCCGCCGCGGTGCCCGGCCTCTCCACGGAGCGCTGCGGCAAACCGATCGACCTCTTCCCGGAACGCACCGGCGCGGAGCGGGGCGTGGCTCTCCACCGGGCCTTCGAGGTCCTGGGCGGCCGCGCCGAGCGGACCGACCTCCTCGCCCGGGCGACGGGCCTGCCCTTGGACCAGGAGACGCTGCGGGCGATCGGGGAGGCGGTCTCCGCCTTCGAACGGTGGCTTACGGAACGTTTCGCGCCGCTCTCCCTTCGGCGGGAGCTTCCGATTCTGGGCTTGGACGAAAACGGGAGCGTGGTGTCCGGAACGGTCGACCTGCTCGTGGAGACGTCACGGGGCTACTGGATCCTCGACCACAAGACGGACGCCGCCGAGGACGCGGCAGCGCGGTTCTCCGTCTACCGTCCCCAGCTCGCGTGCTACGCGAACGTCATCGGGAAGGCCTTCCCCGAAAAGCCGGTGCTGGGCACAGGCATCCACTGGATCTCGACGGCTACGGTGAGTCTGCTTCCGTCCTCTTGAAGAGTCGGCGCAGGCGTTGCGGGGTTTCCGGGATGGAGCGCTCCTTAGAGCGCCCCGTTTCGCCGGTCGAGCTTCGCGTCGAGCTCCACGACCTCGAGGAGCTCGGCGAGATAGGGAATGAGGGGCATCGCCGGCACGCCGAAGCAGGCGCAGGCCTCGGCGTGCATCCGGTACTTGCTCAGGACAAACTCTTCGGGCGCCCCTTCCTGCAGCAGCCTTCGGACGAGGGTGACGGCGCGCAGCGGGTATCTCTGGCCCGCCGGGGCGATCCGGTGATAGATGGTTTCGGCCCGTGCGGCCTCCCGGGCGCCCCGGCGGCGGGCCCTGTGCGTCCGTCCGTTTCCGGCCGACCCGGGCACCGGCGCACCGGATGCGCCGCCCTCCGGCATCCGCGCGCCGCGCAGGAGGCGGTTGCGGAGGGCGTATTCGAGAATGGCCGCGTCCTGGCTTCTCACGGAGACGGGCCTTTGCTCCGTGCGCCCCTCCATCGGCGTTTCGATGACGGCTTCGTCTTCCCACATGTTCGACACGGACTCCCTCGCAGACGATGTTGGACCCGCGATCAGCCACACGCTTCACGGATCGTTCTTTTTTTAGGGTACCGGAAGTCCCCCCTTCTTGGGAATCCGGAACCGGGATCGCCGCTTCCCGGAGCGCCGATCTTCCCCGGGGAATTGCGCCCCCACTTAACTGTTTCCCGGTTTTTTCCGATCATTGGGGGAGAAGGTCTTCCCGCGGCGGTTCTCCAAGGGAAGACGGTGGCGGGTCGCAAAGGGAAAATGCGAGGATGTCCGTGAGACGGTGGAAGGCGATTTCGCTCCTCCAGAGGTATTTCCTCTTGAGTTTCATGGCATTTCTGGCTGCCGGCCTGCTCGTCGGGTGGGTCATGACCGCCGCCATCACCGAAAATTTCGAGACGCGGTCGCAGGAGGTGGTCGCCACCTTCGTGAAGGGGGAGTTCGACAGGACGTTCGAGGGAGAGGATTTCTCCGTTCCGCTGGAAGGGGCGCGGTACGAGGAGGTAGCCCGGAAGATCGGCCGATTCTACTTCAGCCCCGAGATCAAGAGGATCAAGGTGTGGAACCGGGACATGGCGATCGCCTGGTCGGACGAGCCGAGGCTCGTCGGACAGCGCTTTCCGAACGACGAGGAGGTCAAGAAGGCCCTCGGGGGAACGCTTGCCTCGGCGGTCAACCATTTCGAAGGGGTCGAGAACCGGTACGAGCGGCAGTATTCGCACCTGATGGAGATCTACGTCCCCATGCGCAGGGGCGCCGACGGGAAGGTGGACACCGTCTTCGAGATCTACCAGGACGCGGATGCGCTCTACGCCGACCTCGGTCGGATCCGCGATCTGCTGTGGGCGATGATCCTCTCCGGGTTCGGCGTCGTCTTCGTCGGGTGCCTCGGCCTGGTCTGGAGCGCCTCCCGGAAGACGGACGCGGTCACCCGGGAGGTCCGGGAGTCGGAGGCGAAGTACCACGGTCTCATTCGGTCCGCCCCCGACGGCATCGTCGGGGTCGGGCCCGACGGCAACATCGTCCTGTTCAACGAGGGCGCGGAGCGGATGTTCGGGTACACCACCGGGGATGTCCTCGGAAAACCCGTGGCGATGCTCATGCCCGAGGAGCACCGGAAGACCTACTGGGAGAACCTGCTCCGCGTCGTCGAAGAAGGGCCGTTCTCGTCGCAGGGGAAAGTCCGCGAATACGAGGGCCTGCACCGGGACGGCCGCACGTTTCCCGTGGAGTTCTCGCTTTCGGTTTGCGGGAGCGGGCCGACGGTGATGTTCACCGGACTCATGCGCGACATCTCCGACCGCAAGGCGATGCAGGAGCAGCTTCTGGTCTCCGAAAAGCAGGCGCTCGCGGCGACGATCGCCGGAAGCATCGGCCACCGGCGTGGTCGGGTACACCGAGCTTCTCCTGGAGAACCCGGAGGATCCTTCCCTGGTGCGGCAGTGCGCGCAGATGTTCCGGACCCAGTCGCAGAGGCTCCACCTTCACGCGAAGAACCTGCTCTCCTTGAGCAAGCCGCGCGAGCCCAGGATCCAGCCGATCGCCATCACGGCGCTGCTCGACCGGGTGACCGAGATGCTCACCGTGAGCGGCCCCTTGAAAAAATTCGCCGTTCACAGGGAGTACGAGTGGAATCTCCCGCCGGTCCAGGGCGACGAGTTGCTCCTGGAGCAGGTCATCATGAACCTGGAGATCAACGCCTCGCACGCGATGGGGGACCAGGGGGCATTGACCCTGCGGGCGCGGCGGGCCGAGGACGGCGAGGCCGTCGAGTTCTCCGTCTCCGACACCGGCCACGGAATTCCCGAATACCGCCGCAACCAGATCTTCCTTCCCCACTTCACGACGAAGGAAAAGGGCAAGGGCACGGGACTGGGGCTGTTCATCTCGAAGCGGATCGTCGAGCAGCACGCGGGCACGATCGAGACCGTAAGCGTCGTCGGGCGCGGCTCCACGTTCACCATCCGCCTGCCCGCATCGCCGGGGGGCCGGGAGCCCAAGCCGGAGGACCGCGCGAAACCGAAGCTTCTCGCTCTGAGCTAGAAACGCTTTGCTCCCCCAAGCCGCACGGCACGCCGATGCGGCGGGCCCGCCCCGGTATACTGAACCCGCGGACCGGCGCCGCCGCGGCGTCGCTTACCGAGGGGGGATATCTCGTCCCGGGCGGAACCGAGTCCCTGCGCAAGGAGGCCGGCGACCGCTTCGAGCCCGCCTTTCCCGCGGAAAAGGTCTACGGGCTCCGCGGAGGGAGAAGGACATCGTGAACGTACGGATCTTTCTGACCGGCCCTCCGGGATGCGGAAAGACGACGGTGGTTCGGAAGGTTGCGGACCTGCTCGGCCCCACGGCAAGCGGTTTCTATACCGAAGAGATCCGGGATGCGAAAAGGCAGCGCACCGGGTTCCGGGTGCTTACGCTGGACGGGAACAGGGGGGAACTCGCCCTGAAGACTTCCGGTCGCGGCCCGCGGGTGGGTTCGTACAGGGTCAACGTGGAATCGTTCGAGCGCGTCGCCCTTCCTTCCCTGGAAGCCTCCGAAGGCAGGATCCTGGTCATCGACGAGATCGGGAAGATGGAGTGCTTCTCCGAAAGATTCGTGCGGAGAGTCCGGGAGATCCTGCAGACCGATTCTCCCGTTCTCGCGACGATTCCATCGCGGGGCGGCGGCGAGCCGGTCGAGGGGATCCGCCGCATGAGCGACGCGAAGATCTATACGCTGACCCCGGAGAACCGCGATGCGCTTCCGGCGCAGCTCGCCGCAATCCTGACCGCGATCGTTCCGGGACGAGACGACTGAAGGGATCCGCCCTTCACGAGCGTCGCGGCAAATCGCGAAAGCGGCGCTGCCCGAAGGCGGCGCCGCTAAACGAAAGGGCCGGACATCCGCCGGGGTTTCCGTCTCTCACGCGGCGCGGGCGATCCCCAGCTGCTGCAGCATGGTCGTCATATCGAAGAAGTGGCGGATCGACGTCGTTTTCCCTCTCTTGACTTCGATGATCATGCATGCGGGAACCTCGACCGTTTTGCCCGTCGCCTGGATCGGTCCACCCGGGACCTGCAGCGGGCCCTTGTGCGTACCGTGCCAGGTGACTTCCAGGACGACGGTGCTGCCGTCGGCAAGGGCACGGTGGAACGTGGCCTTCGAATCGGGAAACGCTCCGGCCCACCCTTTCAGGAGCGTAAGGAACTGCTCGACCCCTTCCGTCTTGCGATGCGTGGGAACTTCATCGCTGACAATTCCGGGATCGAGCGAAGCCCTTACCTCGTCCCAGTTCTTCCTGCCGAAAGCGATAATTGGAGCCTTGGCTTCGTCGATCACCGAAGGCGGTGCTAGCGGTGACATAGGATCTCCTTTCGTATTCACCGGACGTGATCGTCCGGAGTTGTTGGTAAATCTTACTGCTAATGTTTAGACACGCCGGAAGGGGGAGGCGGTTCGTTTCCGGAAATTCCGCGGCCGGAACCGGTGCTCCCCGTGTTCCCGCGACATCCAAACAAACGGAAGAGTCCGGCTCCGTCTAAGGAACGGACCACCACCGGATGAAACGGTGGCATTTCCCGGTTGCGCAGGCGTGCCGGTTCCCGGGCGGCGCTTAGGGGTTGCCGGATCCCGCCGGGGCAAACCGGGTCGACTTATAAGGAGAGGAGCCATGGCAACAAGAGGAGATACCAGCACAGCCGCATCGCCCAGCGGCGACGAACTCGTCATCGTGCGCGTCTTCCATGCGGCGCGCAAAGCGGTATGGAGAGCCTGGACCGAGCCGGAGCGGTTCATGCGCTGGTGGGGTCCCAAAGAGTTCGCCGCGCCCGCCTGCACGATCGATTTCCGCGTGGGAGGCAAGTACCTCGCCTGCATGCGATCCCCCGAAGGGAAGGACTACTGGAGCACGGGCGTCTATCGCGAAATCGTTCCCGAGGAGAAGATCGTCTACACCGATCACTTCGCCGACGATAAGGGAAACGTGGTCCCGCCGTCGCACTACGGCATGGGCGGGCGGTGGGCGCCGGAGCTTACCGTGACGGTGATGTTCCGGGAAGACGGCGAAAGGACGGTCATGACGTTGCGGCACGTCGGCCTTCCGTTCGAAATGCTGGCCGACTGCGAGTCAGGCTGGAGCGGATCCTTCGACAAGCTCGCCGACAGCCTCGAATGACGAAAGGTAGGTCCCCGGCACGGAGACGCCGGCGTCTCGTTCATGACCCGGATCCGCGGCGGGTCGGACGCCAAGGGCAAACGCGAACCGGGGTGGGACCCGGCTTACCCGAGCCGGCGGCGCGGTTTCATCGAAGGGCTGAGTCGCTCTTGCGTGGAACCGCGCCGCGGTCCTCTCAGCCGTACTTCTTGGCGGCCGCCTCGATCGCGCTTCCTGCTTTGGCCAGGTCCTCCGGAAGCATCACCGGGTGGAACTCGACCTTTGCGTTCAATGCCAGGAAAAACGGTTCGGCGATCGCGGGGATCCGAGAGGCGTCCTGCATCTCGACGAAGACGTACCCCGACCGTTGACCGTCGGTGTCCGTGAAATAGGCGGCCTCGGGCTTCAGGTCCGCCAGGATCGACTGAAGGGTCGTGCCGAGTTTTCCGGCCTTGACCAATTGATTCCCGGACTCGACGTCCATGACGACTTTCAGAAGAAATCGCATCTTCCACCTCCCTTGGACCGGTATGACCGACTCCGGCGCCAGGTTAGATTCCTTCGAGCGATCGTGAGGTTCGGTGCGGGACTTGCGCGGATCCGCGGTCTCCCGGACGACTCCGCGGCCGCGGCCTGGAGAGGGATTCCAAGCTCTTTCGCAAGCGGGCCCGCCGGCGTACTATGAGAACCATGTCGAAGGTCCGCCTGCAGATCGGAGTTCTCTTCGTCGCGGCCCTCTTCGCCGGTGCGTGCGCCGGCCTGCTTCCCACCCGGATCGGGGATATCCACTCCAGCCCGCGCCGATACGACGGCAAGCAGGTCACCGTCAAGGGGACGGTCACCGACATCGTCAACCTGGTCTTCGTGAAGTATTTCTTCCTTCGCGACGACACGGGGGAGATCCCCGTCGTCACGGACCGGGTCCTTCCCGCCAAGGGAGAGACCGTTACGATCAGCGGGCGCGTCCAGGAGGCCTTCGCCTTGGGCGACCAGCGGCTGCTCGTGATCCTGGAATCCCCAAAATAAGCCGCCGCGGTCACCGCAAATCCCGCCGCGCCGTCGCCTGCAGATCAGGTCAACCTCCCGAAGGTGTCTTCGAGGAATTTCGTCCGGAACGAGAAGATCGCGGCGAGCTGCCGGCGGACGAGCGCCCCGCCGAAGATCCGGCCTGCCGGGCCGAAGGGGAGGGCGTAATGGACGAGGTCTTCCACCGTGGTTCCTCCTTCGACCGCGCGGAAGGTGTGCTGATGATGCCAGAAGCGGTAGGGGCCGAAGCGCTGCTCGTCCACGAACAGGGTCGGTTCCACGACATGCGTGATCTCGGTCACCCAACGGAGCGGGATGCCGGGAAAAACCCGGATGCCGTACGTCACGAGCATCCCCGGGTGCATTCGCGGCGGGAGCTCGGAGGTGATTCGGATTCCGAGGGAGGGCGGCGTGATCCGCTCCAGGTTCCGGGGATCGGAGAAGAAATCCCACGCTTCCGAAACGGGGATGGGGAGACGGCAAAGGGTATGGAGACGCGTAAGCTTCATGTCGGCGCTCGTCCGGCCCGCGCGGGGTCCCCTGCAAATGGGTGGCCGAGGCGCTTCCGCCGGCTTCGACCGGCG
>CAYWOT010000053.1:0-11789 GCA_964459975.1 uncultured bacterium | reverse complement strand
CGTCACGGTGGGGGAGGACACGTTCCGTTCGATCGCGCTGATGGCCGTGGCGGACATTCCGCTTTTTTCCGACACTTCCTGGAGCGTCAGGTTCTTTCGTTTCCGGATGCTCTTGACCCGCTTTCCGACGTCGATGGTTTCCACGCATCGTACCTCTGGTTTCATGATACCTTCGGGGAGGTCGTGGTGTAAACGGATATCCAAATAAATGCATCCGGGAGGCTCAATTTCGTTGAAAGGAAGGATTCTTACGCGATGGCCCGGGTAGCCGATGACCTCCGGAATCTGCGGGAATCCGAAAACAGATTGAAAAACAGTGGTTTTTTAAAGGCCGACCACCGGTTTCCTCAAGGAGGATGCCATGCCTGGCACGTTGTCGCCGAGTGAAAGCTACAGCATCACCATGCGGGTGGAGATCGAGAACAAACCCGGAATGCTGGGTAAGATCACGACGACCATCGGGGAGGCCGGCGGCGACATCGGCGCCGTCGACTTAAGCGGTGTGGGCAAGGGGACCGTGATGCGCGATCTCACGGTCCGGGCGCGGGGCGTGGACCACGCGCAGGCCATCATCAAGACGGTCGGGAAGGTGCCGGGGGTCAAGATCGTAAATGTCTCCGACCGTACCTTCCTCAAGCACCTGGGGGGAAAGATCGAGGTTGCGGGCAAGATCCCGGTCAAGACCCGCAACGACCTTTCGATGGCCTACACGCCCGGCGTGGCGCGGGTGTGCATGGCGATCGCCCGGGACGTGCAGAAGTCGTACACCCTCACGATCCGCAAGAACGCGGTGGCGGTCGTCTCCGACGGCACGGCGGTGCTCGGGCTGGGAGACATCGGCCCCGAGGCGGCGATGCCGGTCATGGAAGGGAAGGCGCTCCTGTTCAAGGAGTTCGCCGGCGTGGACGCCTGGCCCGTCTGCCTGGCGACCAAGGACCCCGACGAGATCGTCCGGACCGTCAAGGTCATCGCTCCGTCCTTCGGGGGGATCAACCTGGAGGACATCTCCGCTCCGCGGTGCTTCGAGATCGAGGAGCGGCTCAAGACGGAGATCGATATCCCGGTGTTCCACGACGACCAGCACGGCACGGCGATCGTCGTCCTGGCCGCTCTGTTCAACGCGCTCAAGATCGTCGGGAAGCGGCTCGAGGACATGAAGGTGGTCGTGGCCGGCGTGGGCGCGTCGGGCGTGGCCTGCACCAAGATCATGATGAACGCGGGCGTGCGCAATATCGTCGGCGTGGACCGGGTCGGGGCGATCTACAAGGGCCGCACGGACCACATGAATTTCATGAAATACTGGTACGCGGAGAACACGAACCCGTTCCACGAGCACGGGAAGCTGTCCGAGGTGATCGCCGGCGCCGACTTTTTCCTGGGGCTCTCCGGTCCGGGACTGGTGACGGTCGAAGACATCCGGAGGATGGCCAACGACCCCATCGTCTTCGCGATGGCGAACCCCGACCCCGAGATCCAGCCGGAAGACGCGACGCCCTACGTGCGGATCATGGCGACGGGGCGGTCGGACTACCCGAACCAGATCAACAACGTGCTGGTCTTTCCGGGCGTGTTCCGGGGCGCGCTCGACGCCCGGGCTTCGGCGATCAACGAGGAGATGAAGTTGGCGGCCGCGCACGCGATCGCGTCCTGCGTGGGCAAGGAGGAGCTGTCCGAAGACTACATCATTCCGTCGGTGTTCAACCGGAAGGTGGCCCCGACCGTGGCGCGGGAGGTTTCGAAGGCCGCGCACCGGACCAAGGTGGCGCGGCGCGCCTCCCGGAGCTACGCCGAAATCCATCTGGATTAGGAGGAGGCGTGATCAACCCGCTGATATTCCGGGAATACGACGTACGGGGAAGGGTGGGGGACGACCTCACGGACGAGACGGTCCTGGCCCTCGGAAGGGGGTTCGGGACGCACGCGGTGCGCACGGGGGCCGCGACGCTGGCGCTCGGGCGGGACTGCCGGCTCAGCTCCCCCGCGTTTCGGGACGCCATCGCCGCGGGGCTTCTGTCGGCGGGCGCGAACGTCGTCGACGTGGGGATCTGTCCCACCCCCCTCTTGTACTTCTCCATCCTCCGCTTCGGGCTCGACGGGGGGGTAATGGTCACGGGGAGCCACAACCCGCCCGAGTTCAACGGGTTCAAGCTGTGCGTGGGGCCGTCGACCCTGTACGGGGAACAGATCCAGGAAATCCGCCGCCTCATCGAGCGGGGCGACTTCGCCTCCGGAAAGGGCCGGGAAAGCCGCCGGGAAGTGGTGGCGGAGTACCGGGAGTACGTGCGTTCGAACATTTCGCTTGCGCGCCCGCTCAAGATCGTGGTGGATGCGGGGAACGGGACCGCGGGCCCGGTGGCGCCGCCCCTGTTCCGCGACCTGGGCGTGGAGGTGGTGGAGCTGTTCTGCGAGATGGACGGCCGGTTCCCCAACCATTTTCCCGATCCGACCGTGCCGGAGAACCTGGAGCCTCTCATCCGGGCGGTCCGGGACACGGGCGCGGACGCCGGCGTGGCGTACGACGGCGACGCCGACCGCATCGGGGCCGTGAACGAAAAGGGAGAGGTGCTGTACGGAGACTACCTCCTGGCCCTGTTCGCGCGGGAGATCCTGCGGAGGAAGCCCGGGGCGGCGATCCTGTCGGAGGTCAAGGCGTCGCAGAACCTGTACGACGACATCGTCCGGCACGGCGGGCGGCCGATCATGGGCAGGGCGGGGCACTCCCTGATCAAGAAGAGAATGCGGGAGGAGGCGGCGGAAGTCGCCGGCGAGATGAGCGGCCACATCTTCTTCGCGGACCGCTATTTCGGGTTCGACGACGCGATCTACGCATCGGCGAGGCTCTTCGAGATCCTCGCGGAGTCGGACCGGCCGTTAAGCGCCATGCTCGGCGACCTCCCGCCCGTCGTGGCGACGCCGGAGATTCGCCTCGAGTGCGCCGACGAGATCAAGTTCCGCGTCGCCGCCAGGGTGGCGGAGATCGTCCGGCCCCAGGCGCGGGAGGTGATCGAGGTGGACGGCGTCCGGGCCCTCTTCGACGGAGGATGGGGACTCGTGCGGGCGTCAAACACGCAGCCCGTGCTCGTGCTCCGGTTCGAGGGGAAGGACCGTGACGCGATGGACCGGATCCGCTCCGTGATGGAAAGCGCCGTCGAGGCCGCGCTGGCCGGCATTCCGTAGCGGATTTGTCGGTGGGCGTCCTCAAGGCGATATTGCTCGGCATTGTCCAGGGGGCCACCGAGTTCTTTCCAGTGAGCAGCTCCGGCCACCTGGTGCTCGCTCAGAAGATCCTCGGGGTCAGCGGCCCCGAGCTGGCGTTCGACGTTTTCCTGCACCTGGGCACGCTCCTCGCCGTGCTCCTGTTCCTCCGGTCGGAGATCGCAAGCGTTGTCGTGTCCCTGTTCCGGCCCGAGGGCCGGTCCGCGCTTTCGCCCTGGGGACGGCGGGACATCCTGCTGGCGTTCATCTCCAGCGTGCCCACCGCCGTCATCGGTTTCGGACTCGAACACCGGGTGGAGACGGGAATCGGCATCCGAGGGGTGGGAGTGGCCTATCTCATCCTGACCGCGGTACTTCTCCTGAGCAACCTCCGGTTCCGGCACAAACTCGACCCCGAACGGATCGCGGTCTGGGAGGCCGCGGCCATCGGCATCGTCCAGGGCCTCGCCGTCTTCCCCGGAATCTCGCGGTCCGGCGTGACGATCACGCTCGCCCTGGTCCTGGGGATCGGGGCGTCGCGCAGCGCGAAGTACTCCTTCTTCATCTCGATCCCGGCCATCGTCGGCGCGACCATCCTGGAACTGCACAGGGGCGTTTCCGGACTGCCCGGCGAGGCGGCGTCCGTACTGGGGTTTTTCTCCGCCCTCGTCGTGGGCTACGTCGCCCTGGTGTTCGTCGAGAGGGTCGTGGTCCGCGGCAAGTTCATCCGGTTCGCCCCGTACACCTTCCTGCTCGCGCTTCTTTCCTTCGTCAGCTCCTGGAGCCGCTGACGGGGGATTGGCGTTCCGGTCCGGCGAAGGCCCGCCGACGCACGGGGGCGGCCCTCAGGCGATCCGGACGAGCCTGTGCGGCGTAAGGACGGCGCCTGCGACCTCTTCCCCGGCGCCGACGGCCGCGCCGGGCCAGAGAACCGCCCGGGATACGGAGGCGCCTTCGGCCACCGCGGCGCCGGCCTCGAGGACCGCGAGCGGTCCGATGCGGGCGCCCGGTCCGACGGTGGCAGTCGGTGCGATGTGGACCGGCGGTACGACGGTGACGCCGCGGGGGCGCGCCCCGGGCGGCTCCCGGTCCGTCTCGGAGAGGAGCGCGAGGGTCTCCGCCAGGTAGTCGGCCGGGGTCCCGAACTCGCGAAAGCTTCCCGCGCAGAGGAAGCCGAAGATGGGCGCGCTTTCCGCCGCCAATGGCGCGTAGGTGTCCCGGACGATGCACGACGCCCCGCGGGATGGGATCCGCAGGATCAGCTCCGGCTCCACGAACTGGCAGCCCGTGTAAAATCCGGAGCGGGCCCCTTCGGGCGCGTCGCCCCCGAACCCCGCGATCCGCCCCTCCGGACCGACCCGGACCCGCGTATAGCGCCCCTCCGGGTCCGGGAAGAGGACCAGAGTGGCCAGCGCCTTCCGCCGCCGGTGAAAGGCGAGCGCGGCGTCAAACGGAAAGGAGACGATCGTGTCTCCGTTCATCGCGACGAAGGTGTCGTCCCCGAGAAGGCCCCTCGCGTTCCGGATCCCCCCGCCCGTCCCGAGGATGGCCGGTTCCTCCGCGAATTCCGTGGTCAAGGTCTCGCCCGCCCACGCGGCGACCCGCTGCCGGATCAGCGCGGGCCGGGAATGGGTGTTCAAGACGAACGAGCGGACCCCCGCCCGACGGAGGAACTCCATGTTGTATGAGCACAGGGGACGGCCGAGGACCGGCACGACCGCCTTGGGAATTTCGAGCGAGAGCGGCTGCAGGCGGGTTCCCCGCCCGGCGGCGAGGATCATCCCCTTCATGGGGTTCGGGGCGCCTCCGACGCCGCCCGGGCCGAGAGCTCGGAGAGGATCGGGAAAAGCCTCCGGGCGAGGGGCTTCATTCGGGGATTGCGCTCGAAATTCGCCGCCAGGTGGGCCACCGTCGGCGGGATGAACCGGAGGTAGAACGGCTTTCCGGCGTTTACGGCTTGGTTGGCGAACGTTCCGATCGCCTTGACGTTCCGCTGGAGCGCCGAGGCGTCGAGGCGCGCGGAAAAGGCGGGGCCGTCTCCTCCGGCCCGCCGAAGCACGGCCGGAGCGGCGTGCCGGTAGACGTAGACGAGCTCGTCGATCGCCTTTTCGGACAGCGATACGTAGGAGTCGCGCAGGAGCGAGGCGATGTCGTAGAAGACGTTGCCCATCCGGGCGTCCTGGAAATCGAGGATCTGCAGTGCCGGGGGGGCGTCCGCTGCCGCGCCGGGAACGACCATGACGTTGCGGCTGTGATAATCGCGGTGGACGAGAACGCGCGGAAGCGCCGCAAGCTCCGCCAGGAACGGAAGGAACCGGTCCTCGAGGGACCGCTCCTGGGACTCCGGAAGGGGGATCCGCCCGTATCCCCGCACCGCGTGCTCGAAAAAGAAATCGATCTCTTCCGCGAACTTCGCGACGTCGAACGCGAGGCGGCGCGGGATCGCGCCCTCGTCGAGCGCCTTCGTTCCGTCCCACTGGATGCGGACCAGGATCTCCACGCACCGCTCGTACAGCGGGAGAACCGCCGATTCCTCGGGCGCCCGGCGGACCGTCTCCTCGAGCGTGACGTCGCCCGCATCCTCCAGGAACAGGAGCCCGGCTTCCGGCGCCGCGAGGTGGATCTCCGGCACCGGCACCCCCGCCTTTCGAAGATACCGGTGGACGTTGACGAACGGGAGCTCCGTACCCGGGGGAACCTCCTCCCCGTACCGCATCGCGACAAGGGAGGACACCGGGGAGTCCGACCCCATCCGGACGCGGTAGTAGCGCCGCGTGGACGCGTCGCCCGCCAGGTCGACGATCCCGGCCACCCGAACCGGAGCGCCGAAGTGCGCGGAGAGAATTCTCGCGATCTCCCGTTCGTCCACCTGGGGGACTTACCCTCCTTCCCCGGCGAACCGGATGAGCGCCTCGCGGCATTCGGCCAGGATCTTTCGCGCGCTGTGGATGTCGCCCCGGCCCTCGTCGCGCAGCTCCACCGTGAAAGGGCCCGGAAACCCGGCCGCGCGAAGCTCCGCGAAGGCTTCCGGCCAGGGGATGGTGCCGCGGCCCGGGACCAGGTGGTCGTCCCGGTCGCCGCCGTTGTCGGACGCGTGGACGTGGATGAGGCGGGGCGCCGCGGTTCGGATGGCGGTCCGGACGTCTTCCGCGATGTGGGCGTGTCCCAGGTCGACGCAGATGCCGACGCGGTCCCGCGGGTAGCGCTCCGCGGCGTCCAGGATGACCTCCGTCCGGCCCGACGCGACCGGCGTGTTCTCGACGGCGAACCGAACGGCGGGCGGGACCGCCTCGATCAGGTCATTCAGGGATCCCAGGAACGCCCCCCAACGTTTGGGGTACCAGCCGTCCGCGGGGAACCCGGTGTGCAGGACGACGGTCCCTCCACCGTTGTGCGCAAGCCATCCGGAGGCGGCGGCGACCGCCGCCACCGACTCGGCGCGGTGCGGCTCGTCGGGCGACGAGAGGGAGTACCAGCGGTCCTTCCGGTAACTGCGGACGTCGGGGTAGATCGGCGCGTGCAGGCTTCGCACGCGGACGCCGGCTCGGGCGAAGCGCGACGCGATCTCGGCGGCCTCCCCCGGGTCCGCGTAAGGGAAATGGGGCGGCATGCCCCACAACTCGGCGCACGCGAAGCCGAACGCGGGAAAGAGGGAGACGACGGAATCGTCGAGGGGCCGAAGGGCGAACAGATGAGTCGACAGCGACAGCTCCATGGCGCGTTGTGCTTCCTTGAGTTCTCGGCGGGACTTCCGCGATAATACCATACGGGAAATGGACTGCCGCATCGTCCACAGAAGGAGTTGTCCGAGGCCGGTCCGGCTGTTCGTGCTCGTCGGCTTTCTGCTCGTCGTGGCCGGGCCAGCGCGCGGCGCCGACTCTTCCTTCGCGGACAACGCGCTTCGGCAGGGGTGGTCCCTTTTGGCGCAGAAGCGGTTCGCCGCGGCGGGCGAGGCGTTCGGCCGCATTTCTCCCGACGATTACGACCTCGGGGACTACGCGCTCTACTTCGCCGGCGTTGCCCGGGTCCGGGCGGGCAAAATCGCGGAGGGCGCCGGGATCCTGGAGCGTCTCGCGGTTTCCTTTCCGGGGTCTCCCCTGTACCCCTATCTGGCCCACGAGCTTGCCTTCGCCGCCGTGCAGGCGGGCGACCTCCCCTCGGCGCGGACCTATTTCGCGATCTCCCGGGGCAACGTCCGGGGGAACGGGAGAAAGGCGGCCGAGGGGTACGTCGCGGCGTGCCTGATGCCCGAGGGGGAGGGGAGCGCGGTCGCCGAAGCGCACCTCGAGAACTTCCTGGCCCACCCGGTGCAGGAGGGCGCGAGGCTCTCGATGGAGCGGCTGTGGGAGTGGCGCGGGGAAGGGAAGTGGACCGAGTGGGGGCTGCCGGCGTCCTTCTACGACCGCTACGCGAAGGCGCTTCTCCTCGTGGGGGAGGAGCAGCGCGCCCGGGACGTGTTCCGCGAGGCTCTGGACCGGTTCCCGGATGGGGAGGACTTCCGGGCCGTCGTGCTCGACTACGCGGAGTTCCTTCGGCGGCGGGGGGAGCGGTCCGCCGCGACGGCGCTGCTCGCGCGGGCGGAAGCGGACGCCC
Organism: uncultured bacterium; assembly: GCA_964459975.1. Lineage (GTDB taxonomy): Bacteria > Desulfobacterota > Deferrimicrobia > Deferrimicrobiales > Deferrimicrobiaceae > CSP1-8. The sequence continues at coordinate 4,001 of CAYWOT010000053.1, read as the reverse complement.
CGCCCGACTTTCGGTCGGAGGCCGAGTTCCTGATCGCGCGGATCGACTGGGCGGACGGCCGGACGGAGGATGCCCGCCGCCGGTTCCTCGCGATCGCGGACAGCGACGCCCCGCGGGACGAGGCCGAGCTGGCGAGGTACCAGGCGGCCTGGATCCTCGACGGCGAAGGGGACCTGGAGGCGGCTGCCGAACAGTTCGGAAAGCTCGTCGATGCCCGCAACGGACGGGTCCGCCGGGAGTCGGCGTTCCGCCACGCCTTCGAGCTCTACCGGCGGAAAGCGTATGCGCAGGCGATCGAGGCCTTCGCCCGGGGGGAGGAGAAGGCGGCGTCGTCCGTGGAGCGGGGGCGGTACGCCTACTGGACCGCGCGGGCTCTTTCCGAGCGCGGGGACCAGGAGCGGTCGGTCGCGCTCCTGCGCGGCGTCGCCGCCGAACCCGGCGCCGGGATTTTCGCGATTCTCGCGGACGTGCGCCTGGGCGGGAAGCCGTTCGCGATGCTCGGGGCGCCGTCGTCGGGCGAGACCGCGCGGTTGGCGCTGCAGACGGACCGTTTGTGGGAGTCGTTCCGGGGCGCGGGGTGGTCCGCGCAGGATGCCGAAAAAGTCCGGCGGGCCGAGCGGCTCGCCAGGCTCGGACTGGTCGAGTACGCGGTTCTGGAGGCGGACCGGGTCGACCGGGGCGCCGTCGTCGCGGCCGCGGGGCCCCGGGACGGGGCGACGCCGGGGCTGTTCCGGTACCTGGTGGGCGATCTGCGCGGGGCGATTCGCGAGACGGCGGGGATTCCTTCGCCCGCGGGCGGGGGGCTCGTCGACCGGCTCCAGTATCCGCTGGCGCCGCAGTACCTGGGCGATTGCGACGGCAAGAAATCGGGCGTCGACGCGCTCGTGCTCCACGCCGTCATCCGGCAGGAGTCCAGATTCCAGTACAACGCCTTGTCGCCGGCCGGAGCGGTGGGGCTGATGCAGCTCATGCCGGGGACGGCAGCGGCCGTCGCCCGGAAGGAGAGGATCCGAAAGGACTTCCGCCGGGACGACCTGCTCGACCCGGACGTAAACGTCGCCCTGGGCGCGGCCTACCTGGCGAGCCTGCTCAGGGGGTACGACGGCGACTATCTCCGGGCCGTGGCCGCGTACAACGCGGGAGAAGCGGCCGTGGCGAGGTGGTGGGACAAGGCCGGCGCCGACCCGGCGATGTTCGTCGAACAGGTGACGTACCGGGAAACGCGGTCCTACCTGAGGAAGGTGTTCTTCAACGTTCTCCAATACTACCGGATCTATCGTCCGGGGATGCTTGCCCGCTTCGCTCCCAGCGAGCGAAAAGAAGACGGGACAGCTCAAGGTGTTTTGTCGTCCCCACCTGCCGCAGGGACGGCCGGCGCGATGGAGGCGACTCCGCCCGCGACGGATGCTCCCGAAGACGAGTCATCCGGCGATTAGCCGCGGCCGCCGCCCTGCGGAAGTCGGCGTCGTCCCGAAACGCGCAGGCGAGCGCCTCCACGGCCTGCTCCTGGTCCGCCTCTCCGCGGCACACGAGGACCGCGTCGCATCCCGCCCGTAAGGCGCGCACGGCGGCAACGCCGACCTCCCAACGGGCCGTGACCGCCTTCATCTCCAGGGCATCGGAAAAGAGCGCGCCGCGGAAGCGGAGGCGCGTTCGCAGGAGGCCGCCCAGGATCGCCTCCGACAACGTGGCGGGAGAGTCCGGGTCCAGCGAAGGATAGAGCACGTGGGCGGTCATGATTGCGGGGATTCCGGCGCGGACGGCGCGGCGGAACGGATGAAGCTCCCGCCGGAGGAGCGTTTCCCGGGAAGCGCGCACGACGGGGAGTTCCTCGTGCGAGTCCGCGGCCGTGTCGCCGTGGCCCGGGAAATGCTTTCCGACGGGGAGCACGCCGCGCGACAGCATGCCTCGGAGGAACGCGATGCCCAGCGCTGCGGCGACCTTCGGATCGGCGGCGAGGGCCCGGTTTCCGATCACGGGGTTCTCCGGATTGCTGTCCACGTCGAGCACCGGAGCGAAATCGATGTCCACGCCCACCGCGCGCAGCTCCTCCGCCATCGCCTCGGCGACCGCCGCGGCCATCGCCTCGGCGCGGCCGCCGAACAGCGACAGGGTCCGTGCCGGCGGAAACCGGGTGAAGCCCGGAGCCGACAGCCGCGTCACCCTTCCTCCTTCCTGGTCGATGGCGACCAGGGGCGGCGGGGCGCCTCGCGCGTGGAGCGCGCGGATCTCCCGGCACAGATCGCGGAGCTGGCGGGGGCTGTCGACGTTCCGGGAGAAGAGGACCACGCCCGCCGCCGATCCCGCCCGCAGCCAGCCGGCCAGCCGGGAGGGGACCGTCTTCCCCTCGAACCCTGCCATCAGGAGGCCGGGGCCGTCCGGCCGGTTCATGGGGCGCGCTCTCCTTTCCCTGCCGATCGCGGCTGCGGCCGAATCTTCCCCGAGGGCGCTACTTGATCGCCCCCACCGTGAAGCCGGCGATGAACCGGTCGAGGAAGAAGGTGTAGAGGACAGCGACGGGGGCGCTGGCGATCAACGCGCCCGCCATCAGGGCTCCCCAGCGGTAGACGTCGCCGCGGACGAGCTCGGTGGGCACTCCGATCGAGACCGTCTTTTCGGCCGAGACGGAGATGAAGGTCAAGGCGTAGATGAACTCCTGCATGCTGAGGGTGAAGGCGAACACGATGATCGTCAGGATGCCCGAAATCGACAGGGGAAGGACGATCCGGAGCATGGCCCCGAACCGGCTCTCCCCGTCGATCATGGCCTGTTCCTCGATGTCCTTCGGGATCGTCTTGAAGAACCCCATCAGAAGCCAGGTACAGAAGGGAATCGTGAACGTGGGATAGACGAGGATCAGGGACCACAGAGACTCCTGGAGTCCGAGGTCGGCGACGACCCGGGAAAGGGGGATGAACAGGATCGTCGGCGGAACGAGGTACGTGAGAAAGATCCCGATCCCCATCGTCTCTCCCCAGCCTTTGGCCCAGCGGGCCAGACTGTAGGCCGCCGGGACGGCGATCGCGAGTGTGATCGCGACGACGACCACCCCGACCACAAACGTATTCAGGAGATACCGGGGGAACAGCGTCTCGAACAGCAGGGTGTGGAGGTGGTGCAGGGTGGGGGCTTCGTTGAATATGAACGGATCGTTCGCGGGATTGAACAGGTCGTGGTCGGTCTTGAACGTCGCGATGAGCATCCAGTAAAAGGGAAACGCTTGGAAGATTGCGAAGGCGAAGACCACCGTGTACACTTCCGCCCGGGCCGTCAGCCTCCGAATGGCCCGCATCACGTCACCTCCGTGCGCCGGGCGAGCCGAAGCATCAGGATGGCGACTCCGGCGAGCACCGGCGTGAGGAACAGCGACATGGCCGCGCCCTGGCCCAGGTCGCCTCCCTCGATTCCCTTGAAGAACGTCCAGGTGGCGATCACCTGCGTGGACTGCACCGGGCCTCCGCGCGTCAACACGTAGACGATGGTGATGGTCGTGAACGTAAAGACGATGGCGAACAGCGCGGCGATGGTCAGGATCGGCAGAACGAGCGGGATGACGACCTGGAACGTCCGCCGCAAGGCGCTCGCGCCGTCGATATCGGCTGCCTCCAGGATGTCCTTCGGGATCGAACTCAAGCCTCCCAGCACGATGACGGTCGCAAGGGGAAGCATCCACCACACGTTGACGGCGATCACCGACGCCATCGCGAGGTCCGGCCTGCCCAGCCAGTACATGTCCGGATACGACCCCAGCAGGTCGCCGGGAGCGCCGAGAAGCCCCACCTGCCGCAGGACCCAGTCGATGGGGCTGAAGACGGAGTCGAGCATCCACAGCCATCCGATGGCCCCCAGCGAGATCGGGGCCGTCCAGGGAAGCATGATGAGGAACCTCGCCAGCCATTTGCCGCGGAACTCCTTCATGAGCGCCAGCGCGAGGATTTTGGACAGGACCAGGACCAGGACGACGGAGACGACGGTGAAGAAGCAGGTGTTCCACACGGAGC